>NZ_JBSGAW010000001.1:0-151096 GCF_053600955.1 Streptomyces sp. NPDC004838
ACAACCCGAGGCCCTTCGTCTGGACGAAGTCCGCTGACGAGATCTTCGAACGCCTCACTGGATATCTGAACCGAATCAAAGACTCAGGACACTAGGTCGTTGCTGATGGGTCAGGCTGGATCAGTGAGCGGGGTCTGGTGCCGTGCATCGCAAAGCGGAGGAGGCAGTCCATGCGGTGGGTGCACCTCCCGGCCGCCAGGCCCAGGGTGGGGGTACCTCCCGGGCCGCCAGGCCCAGGGGGGAAGGCGCCAGGCCAAGCGAGCCCAGCAAGATCCATCAGAAGCCGCCTAAGCTGTCTCGCATGCAGGCGACCTCGTACACCTATGACTCCGAGACCCGCAGCGGGAGCGTGCTGCTCGACGACGGCACCCCGGTGGAGTTCGGCGCCGCCGCCTTCGACGCGGGCGGGCTGCGGTTGCTGCGGCCGGGCCAGCGGGTCCGGATCGAGACGGAGGGCGAGGGCGCGGAGCTGCGGATCACGCTGGTGACGCTCCAGACCCTGTGATCCGGGCGGTCCGCCCGGCGCCGTAACGGGACGAGGCCGGTTCGCGAGGGTGACCGGGTGAATGACGGCTCTTCCGGCCGGAGGACCGGGGCGGGGTGTCCCTCCCGGACGGAGTCCGGGGGACGAGGCCCTGCGGCGGGGCGCTCCCTTACGGCCCCGCCGGCGACCCGAAGGGCACCGGAGACCGCCGCCGATCGCCCAGCCGACGGGTACCTTCCCGGCACGGCTGTGGGCGGGACCGGCGATACGCGCCCCGGCGGACCGGCCGCGACCGCGGACCCCGGACACGCCGCGGGCCGGGCTCCCCCAGAGGAGTCCGGCCCGGCGCGTGAGTGGCCCTTCGGCCTTGTACCACTTACCTCTTCCTGGCGGCGGTGGTCTTCTTGGCGGCGGTCGTTCGGGACGTCGCCTTCTTGGCCGGGGCCTTCTTGGCGGTGGCCTTCTTGGCCGGGGCGGTCTTCTTCGCCGCCGCCTTCTTGGCCGTCGCGGTCTTCGCCGTGGTCTTCTTGGCGGCCGTCTTCTTCGTGGCGGTGGCCTTCTTGGCGACGGTCTTCTTCACGGCGGTCTTCTTGGCGACGACCTTCTTCGCCGGAGCGGCCTTCCTCGCAGCGGCCTTCTTGGCGGTGGCCTTCTTCGCCGCGGCCTTGGCGGTCGTTCGGGTGGAAGCGCCGCCCGAGAGGCTGCCCTTGGGGGCCTTCTTGACCGCTACCTCACCACCGCGCGGAAGCTTCTTCGAGCCGCTGACCAGGTCCTTGAACCCCTGGCCCGCGCGGAAGCGCGGAACGGAGGTCTTCTTGACGCGGACCCGCTCACCCGTCTGCGGGTTGCGGGCGTAGCGGGCGGGACGGTCGACCTTCTCGAACGAGCCGAAGCCGGTGACCGAGACCCGGTCTCCGGCGACCACCGCGCGGACGATCGCGTCAAGCACCGCGTCGACCGCGTCTGCGGCCTGCTGACGGCCGCCGAGCTTGTCGGCAATCGCTTCTACGAGCTGCGCCTTGTTCACGTCTTCCCCTTCGGAGACATTGCCGGAACGAATCTGTCCAGGCTTTTTCGCACGTTAGGCAGATATATACCGCAAATCAAACACGAAACGGGCTAATCACCCTAGTGCCGCAACGAAGTCGACCATGGAAGTCGACCCTTCGCGAGTCCGGGTGTCAGTCGCCTTCAGGGAATCGGCCCTCGCCGAGGTCCTTCATCAAGCGCTCCAGACGCCGTGCGGCATCAGGGAGATCGTGCTTCGCCGCGGCCGTGATGACCAGCAGCTTCCGGGACAGCGCCATCCTTACGCCCTCCGGGACTTGCAGTTCGCGCACCACTGTGTGCGCTTCCTTCAGCCGGGCCGCGACCAACTCGTACAGGCCGAGTTGATTGTCGCGTTCCATGCACCGATTGTGCCATCTGGGGCGAGTTGTCGCCCGGGAGGGCCTCAACAGACGACTGCGCCCCCCACCGGAGGGTGGGGGGCGCAGTGGGGTAAAAGCGCTGATCAGACCTGAATTGTGCGCGGTTTGAAGGCGGGCCGGGAGGCTTCGTAAGCGGCGATGTCCGCTTCGTTCTGAAGGGTGAGGCTGATGTCGTCGAGACCGTTCAGCAGCCGCCAGCGGGCGTTCTCGTCCAGCTCGAAATCGGCGGTGAACCCGGGCGCGCGGACCTGGCGTGCCTCCAGGTCGACGGTGATCTCGACGGTGGGGTCGGCCTCGGTCAGCTCCCACAGCCGGTCGACGGTCTCCTGCGGCAGAACCACGGTCAGCAGACCGTTCTTGAGGGAGTTGCCGCGGAAGATGTCGGCGAACCGGGAGGAGACGACGACCTGGAATCCGTAGTTCTGGAGCGCCCAGACGGCGTGCTCACGGGAGGAGCCGGTGCCGAAGTCGGGGCCCGCCAGCAGAACCGTCGCCCCCTGCCGCTCGGGCAGGTTGAACACGAACTGCGGGTCCTTGCGCCATGCCTCGAAGAGCCCGTCCTCGAAGCCGTCGCGCGTGACCTTCTTCAGCCAGTGGGCCGGGATGATCTGGTCGGTGTCGACATTGCTGCGGCGCAGCGGGACGGCCCGGCCGGTGTGTGTGGTGAATGCTTCCATGGCTGATCAGACTCCAGCGGGCGTACGGGGGGCGTCATCGGACTGGCCTGACAGGTCGGCCGGAGAGGCCAGATGGCCCAGTACGGCGGTGGCCGCGGCGACCTGCGGCGAGACCAGATGGGTCCGCCCGCCCTTGCCCTGCCTGCCTTCGAAGTTGCGGTTGGAGGTCGACGCGGAGCGCTCACCGGGCGCGAGTTGGTCGGGGTTCATGCCCAGACACATCGAGCAGCCGGCGTGCCGCCATTCGGCGCCGGCCGTGGTGAAGACCTTGTCCAGGCCCTCCTCGACGGCCTGCAGCGCCACCCGGACCGAGCCGGGGACGACCAGCATCCGTACGCCGTCGGCGACTTTGCGGCCGTCCAGGACGGAGGCGGCCGAGCGCAGGTCCTCGATACGGCCGTTGGTGCAGGAGCCTACGAAGACGGTGTCGACGTTGATGTCGCGCAGCGGCTGGCCCGCGGTCAAGCCCATGTACTCCAGGGCCTTTTCGGCGGCGAGCCGCTCCGAAGCGTCGTCGTACGAAGCCGGGTCGGGGACGCTCGCCGACAGGGGCGCGCCCTGGCCGGGGTTGGTGCCCCAGGTGACGAACGGGGCGAGTCCGGCGGCGTCGATGACGACCTCGGCGTCGAAGACGGCGTCGTCGTCGGTGCGCAGGGTCCGCCAGTACTCGACGGCCGCGTCCCAGTCCGCGCCCTCGGGGGCGTGGTCCCGGCCGCGCAGATAGTCGAAGGTCGTCTGGTCGGGGGCGATCATGCCCGCCCGCGCGCCGGCCTCGATCGACATGTTGCAGATGGTCATCCGGGCCTCCATCGAGAGTTTCTCGATGGCGGAGCCGCGGTACTCCAGGATGTAGCCCTGGCCGCCGCCGGTACCGATCTTCGCGATGATCGCGAGGATCAGGTCCTTGGCGGTGACGCCGGAGGGCAGCTCGCCCTCGACGGTGATCGCCATGGTCTTGGGGCGGGCCAGCGGCAGGGTCTGGGTGGCGAGGACGTGCTCGACCTGGGAGGTCCCGATGCCGAAGGCCAGCGCGCCGAACGCGCCGTGCGTGGAGGTGTGCGAATCGCCGCAGACCACCGTGGTACCGGGCTGGGTTAGTCCCAGCTGGGGGCCCACGACATGGACGACGCCCTGCTCGACGTCGCCGAGCGGGTGCAGCCGTACACCGAAGTCCGCGCAGTTCTTGCGCAGGGTCTCCAGCTGGACGCGGGAGACCGGGTCGGCGATGGGCTTGTCGATGTCGAGGGTCGGGGTGTTGTGATCCTCGGTCGCGATGGTGAGGTCGAGCCGCCGCACTCGGCGGTCGTTGTGGCGGAGCCCGTCGAACGCCTGGGGGCTGGTCACCTCGTGCAGCAGGTGCAGATCGATGAAGAGGAGGTCGGGCTCGCCCTCTGCGCGCCGGACGACATGATCGTCCCAGACCTTCTCAGCGAGTGTCCTACCCATCGCTTTCCCTCCGGCCGGCCACGGTGCCGGCACCACTAGAGATCTTGTGCGGACCCGATGGTTCGTGGGTCGCATCTACAGACTGGCGGGTTCTTCGGAAAATTGAACTTGCGTTTCACACTGTGAGACGCGAATATCGTTTCATGGACAACTCTAGCGGCGTCGGCGTTCTCGACAAGGCGGCTCTGGTACTGAGCGCACTGGAGTCCGGTCCGGCCACCCTCGCCGGGCTGGTCGCGGCGACCGGGCTCGCCCGTCCCACGGCCCATCGGCTGGCCGTGGCACTGGAACACCACCGTATGGTGGCGAGGGACATGCAGGGCCGGTTCATCCTGGGTCCGCGGCTGGCCGAGCTGGCCGCGGCGGCGGGCGAGGACCGGCTGCTGGCCACGGCGGGGCCGGTGCTCACACATCTGCGGGATGTGACGGGCGAGAGCGCGCAGCTCTACCGCCGCCAGGGAGACATGCGGATCTGTGTGGCGGCGGCCGAGCGGCTGTCCGGATTGCGGGACACGGTTCCGGTCGGCTCCACGCTGACGATGAAGGCCGGCTCGTCCGCTCAGATCCTGATGGCCTGGGAGGAGCCCGAGCGGCTGCACCGGGGTCTCCAGGGGGCTCGTTTCACGGCGACGGCGCTCTCCGGCGTACGGCGCAGGGGCTGGGCCCAGTCGATCGGTGAGCGCGAGCCCGGCGTGGCCTCGGTCTCCGCGCCCGTGCGCGGCCCCTCCAACCGAGTGGTCGCCGCCGTATCGGTCTCCGGGCCGATCGAGCGTCTGACCCGGCATCCGGGACGTATGCACGCCCAGGCGGTCATCGACTCGGCGGCCCGGCTGAGCGAGGCGCTGCGCCGCAACGGCTGAGCCGGCGGACGGCCCGTTCACCGGCTCGCCCCGGCCATGGCTTGAGTGCGTCGGCCGCCGTGCCGGCCCGTCCCCGCCGCTCGAAGGTGGAACTCCCCCGTCGCGCAACCGCGTTGACCGCCGTCGCAACTCGGTTGCCCGTACGAGGAGTTCCGCCCGGCGCGCGGATACGAGCCCGCGGATACGGCTCAGCCGTCCGAACCGCCCCGGAGAGACGGAGAAGCCCCCCGCGCTGTCGCGGAGGGCTTCCCCTGTGCGTACCCCCGACCGGATTCGAACCGGCGCTACCGCCTTGAGAGGGCGGCGTGCTAGGCCGCTACACAACGGGGGCGAGATCCAGATCTCAAGAGATCCGCTGGGCTACCAGGACTCGAACCTAGACTAAATGAACCAGAATCACTCGTGCTGCCAATTACACCATAGCCCATGGTGGTTTAGACCAGTACCCCCGACCGGATTCGAACCGGCGCTACCGCCTTGAGAGGGCGGCGTGCTAGGCCGCTACACAACGGGGGCCCTAGCGATCCCGCCCGGCTGAGCCGGGCTCTGTCACTGCGCGACCAACGGGTGCGACCCGGCTGATCAGCAGGATGGATCTGTACCCCCGACCGGATTCGAACCGGCGCTACTGCCTTGAGAGGGCAGCGTGCTAGGCCGCTACACAACGGGGGCGTTGCAGATAAGCTCTGCGAGCTGGCCTACCAGGACTCGAACCTAGACTAACTGAACCAGAATCAGTCGTGCTGCCAATTACACCATAGGCCACCAAAACGCGACCCCCGTGCGGGGGCCTGTTCGGTTCTGCGCTTCCCGGCCGAATCTCTCGATCACGGTGGGCGGCGCAGGAAGAACATTACCCGAAGGTGGACGGCGCTCCAAAACGGGTATCGCCCCGCAACAGGCCGGGTAGCTGGTCGAGACCGGTGATCCGGATCAGCTCCGGACGCCCGCCGATTCCGGCGCGGTCGAGCCAGATGCCGGTCAGCCCCGCCTCGACCGCGCCTCGTGCGTCGATGTCCGGCTGATCGCCGACGTACGCGACCTCTTCGGGCGGCAGTCCGATGGCCTCGCAGGCGGTGTGGAACGCCTCGGCGGCGGGTTTGGCGACCCCGAGGTCCGCCGCGCAGACGACGGCCTCGAACCGGTCTCGTACGCCCAGGGCCGTCAGCTTGCGCTCCTGGATCGCCAGCGTCGAGTTGGACAGGACCGCGTGCCGGTACTCCGCGAGGACGTCCAGGGCGGGGACGGTGTCCGGGAACAGGGTCCACACGGCCTCGAAGTGGACGATGTACCGGTCGAACCAGGCGTCGGCCTCGGCGTCGCCGAGCGGGAGCCCGGTGAACGTCCGGACCCGGTCCCGCCGCTGCCCCATCCAGTCCGTCTCCCCCGCCGAGAAGCGCGCCCAGTGCTCGGCGGTGATCTCCTGCCAACGGGCGAGGGCCTGGTCCGCGGAGTCGAATCCGCCGTCCAGCCCCTCCGTCCGGAGGTGGCGGCGCATTCCGTCGAGGTCGGCGCCTCTGTAGTCGAAGATGGTGTCGTCCACGTCCCAGAGGACGGCGCGAATCGGCATGAAGCCACGCTACCCGTGCGACGGGCGCCGAACCGGGGAGGGTTCGGGTGATGTCCCGCGCCGGACGCGGTGGCCGTCCGCGGCCGACCGACCAGACGGCCGGGCGCCCGGGCGCACTCCGGGAGGCGTCCGTCCCGCCCGTCGCCCGCCTGCGGCCCGCGGCGGCCGGGCGGGGGCCCGTCCGCACGGCTGTGGGGGTGGCGGACCCGAACGGCCGCCACCCCCATGGGTGTGCGGCCGGGGCCGCGGACGTCTACGCGGTCAGTTTCGCCAGTGCCGCGTCAATGCGGGAGAGCGTCTTCTCCTTGCCGAGGATCTCCAGCGACTCGAAGAGCGGCAGGCCCACCGTGCGGCCGGTGACCGCCACGCGGACCGGGGCCTGGGCCTTGCCGAGCTTGAGGCCGTGGGCCTCGCCGGCGGCCAGGACGGCGTCCTTCAGCGGCTCGGGACCGGACCAGTCGGCCGCCGAGAGCTTCTCGCGGGCCGTGGCCAGCAGCTCGGCCGCGCCCGGCTTCATCGCCTTCGCCCAGGACGCCTCGTCCTCGACGGGGGCGTCCAGGAAGAGGAAGTCCACATTGGCCGTGATGTCGGAGAGGACGGTCAGCCGGGTCTGGGCGTACGGAGCGATCGCCTCCCACGCCGCCTGGTCGAACCGCTCCGGGGCCCAGTTCGCGTACGGGGCCAGCAGCCAGGGCTCGCACGCGTCGGTGAACGCCTTCACGTCCAGCCGGCGGATGTGGTCCGCGTTGATCGCCTCGGCCTTCTTGAGGTCGAAGCGGGCCGGGTTGGCGTTGACGTCCGCGATGTCGAACTTCTCGACGAGTTCGGCGATCGAGAACACGTCCTGGTCGGCGGAGAAGGACCAGCCGAGCAGCGAGAGGTAGTTCAGCAGCCCCTCGGGCAGGAAGCCCCGCTCGCGGTAGAGGTTGAGGGACGCCTGCGGGTCGCGCTTGGAGAGCTTCTTGTTGCCCTCGCCCATCACATACGGAAGGTGGCCGAAGGCGGGGATCCCCTTGGCGACGCCCAGGTCGATCAGGGCCTTGTACAGCGCGATCTGCCGGGGGGTGGAGGAGAGCAGGTCCTCTCCGCGCAGGACGTGCGTGATCTCCATCAGAGCGTCGTCGACCGGGTTGACCAGGGTGTAGAGGGGGGCGCCGTTGGCCCGGACGATGCCGAAGTCCGGAACGTTCTCCGGGGTGAAGGTCAGCTCGCCGCGTACGAGGTCCGTGAAGGTGATCGTCTCGTCGGGCATCCGGAAGCGGACGATGGCCGGGCGGCCCTCCGCCTCGTACGCCGCCGTCTGCTCGGCGGTCAGATCGCGGCAGTGGCCGTCGTAGCCGGAGGGCCGGCCGGCCGCGCGCGCCGCGTCACGGCGGGCCTCCAGCTCCTCGGCGGAGCAGTAGCAGTGGTAGGCGTGGCCGCCGTCGAGGAGCTTCGCAGCGATGTCCCGGTAGACGTCCATGCGCTGCGACTGGCGGTACGGGGCGTGGGGACCGCCCGTCTCGGGGCCCTCGTCCCAGTCCAGGCCGAGCCAGCGCATCGCGTCCAGGAGCTGGGCGTACGACTCCTCGGAGTCGCGGGCCGCGTCGGTGTCCTCGATGCGGAAGACCATGGTGCCGCCGTTGTGCCGGGCGAAGGCCCAGTTGAACAGGGCGGTGCGGACCAGGCCCACATGCGGGTTGCCGGTCGGGGAAGGACAGAAACGTACGCGGACGTTCGCGTTAGCCACGCTTGATCACCTTGTTGGTGAGAGTGCCGATGCCTTGGACGGTGACGGCGACCTCGTCGCCGACGTTGAGGGGGCCGACTCCCGCCGGGGTGCCGGTGAGGATCACATCGCCGGGGAGCAGCGTCATGGCCTCGGTGATGTTGACGATCAGGTCCTCGATGGAGTGGATCATCCCGCTCGTGCGGCCGAGCTGGCGCTGTTCGCCGTTGACGGTGCACTGGATGGTGAGGTCGCCCGCGGTGGCGAGGTCGATGTCCGTCTCCACCCAGGGGCCGAGCGGGCAGGAGGTGTCGAAGCCCTTGGCCCTGGCCCACTGCTTCTCGCGCCGCTGGACGTCGCGGGCGGTGATGTCGTTGGCGCAGGTGTAGCCGAGGATGACGTCCTTGACGCGCTCGCGCGGGACCTCGCGGCACATGCGGCCGATGACGACGGCGAGTTCGGCCTCGTGGTGCAGTTCCCGGGAGAAGGAGGGGTACACGATGGCGTCGCCGTGGCCGATCACGGAGGTGGAGGGCTTGAAGAAGGCGAACGGCTCGTCCGGGACCGCGTTGCCCAGTTCCGCCGCGTGCTCCGCGTAGTTGCGGCCGAAGGCCACGACCTTGTTGGGGAGCACGGGCGGCAGCAGCCGCACCTTGCTCAGCGGGACCTTGGTGCCGGAGAGGGCGAAGTCCGCGAAGGGGATGCCCTTGATGATGTCGAGGACGAGCCCTTCCGGGTCGTCGCCCTCGACCGCGCCGAAGGCGACATTGCCGTCGATGGAGAACCTGGCGATGCGCACGGGATGCGGTTGCCCCTCTGCTACTGGTTACGCTGCTGAAGTCTGACGCTCCAGGCTAACGCGGCGGGGGTTCCCGTCTCTCGCGCGCATCGTCGTGCATCGTCCTGCGGCCGGGCGCATTACGATGCGGGCGCGTCCATCAGGATCGTGCGGCGCGGATTGGCCGTCTGAGCGGGGAGGTCGAGCGGGTGCTCCGGCTGCTCCGGCGTCTGCAGCGGACCGGCGTCCTTCAGGTGCGCGAGGGTGGTGCGCCGGGGGTTGGCTATGTTGCGGAACATCATCGTCTTCATCGGTTGTCTACTGACCCATCGGCATACGGCCGTCCGATGGACGGCGGTTTACAGAGCATTCGACTTTGTAACGCGACAGATTAAACATTCAATTCCGCGGGAAGATGTGCCAGGGACGTGTGCCGCGTGTGAGTTTGCTCACGAGTTGACGGTTAATTCGGGCATTACGGGCCATCAACTCACCGCAGGGATTCGGACATTGCGTACCTGAAGCAGCCATTCCGCTCCGGATCGGAGCGACCGGGGCACGCCCCACTCTTCGGCGACCCGCACGGAATCACCCGTTTCACCCCCTTAAGTCATTCTACTTTTCGTGACAAGGCGCTCACGCCCCGTCACACAGGTCACAGCACGGTACGCGGCCCTTGTTGGAGATCCGGCACTGTGCTGGAATTCCACGCACCGCCGCAGAATCAGTCCGGCGCGCAAGGGGCGCAGCGCAGCGCCGAGCGGCGGCGGGGAAGGGGGACAAGCGCCGGTCTCACGACCACAAGAAGAGGCGCTTGCAGCGCCTCACCGACGCCGACACCGTCCCGCCGCCATGCGGGGGGACGCCTGGTCCAGAGGTTGCGACGCTAGTGCAGGGACGTTTCAAGAGGGATGGCAGCGCTGCGGCGGAACAAGAGCCGCGCGGCGGGACCGACCGCGGATCCTCGCCCCAGCACACCCAGAACCAGAGCCAGGGCCAGGGTCCGATGGTGAACGGGGACGGCGGCGACCGCGCCGCCCCGCGACCGGGCCCGATTCCGGGCGGGCCCGGCATGAGCCCGGCGGCGGGCCCCGGCCCGGCTGTGCCGGGCGGCGGTGTGCAGCCGCCCCCGCTGAAGAGGAAGGGCCCCACGGACACGGGCTCGCGAATAGCCCTGCGCAACTGGCGCATCAGCACCCGGCTCGTCTCCCTGCTGACGCTCCCCGTGGTCGCGGCGACCACCCTGGGCGGACTCCGTATCAACGAGTCCCTGGACCGGATCAAGCAGCTGCACCATATGCAGCTGCTCACCGACATGACCCAGGAGGCGACCAAGCTGGCGGTGGCGCTGCAGGAGGAGCGCGACCTGACGGCCGGACCGCTGGCCAACGACCCCCAGGCGAACGACTTCAAGGTCACCGGACCCCGCGAGAGGACCGACCGGGCCAAGAAGGCGTTCCTCGACACCACGCGTGACATCCCCAACACGGATGGCGACGACACGCTGGAGAGCATCCGCGCCAACGCCAACCAGATCGCGACCCAGGTCAACAGCCTCGGCACGATCCGGGCCACCGCGTACGGGAACCAGGAGAACCGGTCGGAGACGGTTCAGCACTCGCTGACCGTCGAGAAGTACCACCGGCTGATCGAGTCGCTGCTGAGCCTCTCCCAGGACATGGCGCAGGCGACCAACAACCCGGACATGATCAAGCGGACGCGTGCGCTGGCGGCCTTCTCCTCCGCCAAGGAGTACGCCTCCATGCAGCGGGCGATCATCGCGGCCGCGCTGCCCGGCGGCGCCGCCGCCAAGGGCCCCGGTCTCACCGAGAACGACCGGCAGTACGGTCTGACCGCCCTGGAGAAGGGCGACGACGAGCTGGACCGCTTCGAGGCGGTCTACTCGTCCTCGGGCGGTGACGCCCAGGCGCTGACCGCGAACCTGGACAACGGCAACGCGACGATCGCCGCCGCCGAGGACTACGCCAACCGGGTGCTGGGCAGCAAGAACGGTCTCTCGGGCCAGCAGAAGCGCTCCTTCCTCGACTGGACCGACGACTACGGCGAGCGCATCGACGCCATGAAGGTCATCGAGTTCACCCTGCTGGACGAGATGGAGACCAAGGCCCGTGAGCTGCGCGAGGAGTCGCAGCAGGAGGCCATCATCAACGGTGCGCTGATCCTGATCGTCCTCGGCGTCTCGCTCGTCGGCGCGTTCGTCGTCGCCCGCTCCATGATCCGCTCGCTGCGCCGGCTCCAGGACACGGCCACCAAGGTCGCCCAGGACCGGCTGCCCGAGCTGGTCAAGCAGCTCTCCGAGTCGGACCCGCAGGACGTGGACACCTCCGTCGAGTCGGTCGGCGTGCACTCCCGCGACGAAATCGGCAAGGTGGCCGCGGCCTTCGACGACGTGCACCGCGAGGCGGTCCGGCTGGCCGCCGAGCAGGCGCTGCTGCGGGGCAACGTCAACGCGATGTTCACCAACCTTTCGAGGCGTTCGCAGGGTCTCATCCAGCGCCAGCTGTCGCTGATCTCCGAACTGGAGTCCCGCGAGGCGGACCCGGACCAGCTCTCCTCCCTCTTCAAGCTGGACCACCTCGCGACCCGTATGCGCCGGAACGGCGAGAACCTCCTCGTCCTCGCGGGCGAGGAGCCGGGCCGCCGGTGGACCCGGCCGGTCCCGCTGGTCGACGTCCTGCGCGCCGCCGCGTCCGAGGTGGAGCAGTACGAGCGCATCGAACTGGCGGCCGTCCCCGCGACCGAGGTCGCCGGACGCGTCGTCAACGACCTCGTACACCTGCTCGCCGAGCTGCTGGAGAACGCGACCTCGTTCTCCTCCCCGCAGACCAAGGTCCGCGTCACCGGTCACGCGCTGCCCGACGGACGGGTGCTGGTCGAGATCCACGACACCGGCATCGGCCTCTCCCCCGAGGACCTCGCGGCGATCAACGAGCGGCTGGCGTCGCCGCCGACCGTGGACGTCTCGGTCTCCCGCCGCATGGGTCTCTTCGTGGTCGGCCGGCTCTCCCTGCGGCACGGCATCCGGATCCAGCTCCGTCCCTCCGACTCCGGTGGCACGACCGCGCTCGTCATGCTTCCCGTCGACGTCGCCAACGGCGGCAAGAAGGCCCCGATGCCCGGAGCCCCCGCCGCCCAGGGCGCGGTTCCCCCGCCGCCCGGCGGTGGTCCCGCGGGCCTCGGCGGCCGTCCCGGCCCCGGCCCCGGCGGTCAGGGCGGCGGCCGCCCGGGCCAAGGCGGACCGGGCGACGCGGGCGGTCCCGGCAGCGGAGGCGTTCCGTCCGGCGGTCTGCTCGGCGCGGGAGCTCCGCGCGGCCAGGTCGGTGCGGGCGCCGGCACGGGCTCGCGCGCCGCGCTCCCCACCCGTGACGGCGGCCCCGGCCAGGGCCGTCAGGGCAGTGGCCTCGCCGGAGCCTTCGGCGGACGCGGGCAGAAGCCCCCGGCCCACAGCGAGGCGCGTGCCAACGGCGTTCCGGAGCGGGGAGCGGGCGACCGCGGCCGTCAACTCCCCGCCGGTCCCCGGGCCGAACTGCCCGGCGCCGCCCCGCAGCGGCCGCAGGGACCCGGCTGGGGCAGCGAGCCGCCCGGCCCGCCCGCCGACTCGGCGCGCGGCCATGAGGACGGGGACGCCACGCGCGGCCCCGGCGCGACGGAGGAGTTCCCCCGCCCGGACTTCGACGGTCCCCCGCCGTCGCCTCACCGCCCTCCGGGCGGCGGTGTCGGCGCGCCCACGGGTCAGTTCGTCCGCTCGGACGTCTTCGGGCCCCCGGCTGCGGCGGGCGGTCCCGGCCGGCAGGACAGGTCCGGCGCTCCCGCGGGGCAGTTCGCCCCGCCGCACGTCGGCTCCCGGGGACAGGACGAAACGCCGCCGCACGAGCAGGCGCAGGATCCGGCGTCCACCCAGCCGTTCCCCCGGCCCGACCTCGGCGCACCGCAGCCCCCCGCGCCCGGCCAGGCCCCGGCCCCGCGCGGGTACGAGGGCGACGCCGACACGGGCACCCGTCACGCGCTGCCTCCGCAGCCGCAGCACGAGGCCCTGCCGCCCGCGGGTCCCGGCGACGGCCGTACCCCGCTGTACGACACCCTGGAGACGGACTGGTTCCACACCCAGGGCAGGGGCGGGCCGGCCGACCGGCCCGGTCCCGACGTCCGGCAGGACCCGGTCCGGCCCCCGGCCGAGCCGCAGCACACCCAGCAGATCCCCTCCGTGGCCCCGGCACCGCGGACCGTGGAACCGGCTCCGCAGGTTCCACAGCAGCCGACCGAGCGTCCGCTTCCGCCGATGCCGAGGCGTATCCCCGCCGCCACGCCCGGCATGGAGGGCGCGAACGGCCAGGGCGCCCAGGGCACCGGCTGGCGTACCTCACCCAACGACGAGCTGGTGCGCCAGGCCGAGCGGGTGCGCAAGCCCGCCGCGGGCGGCGTCACCACGTCAGGTCTGCCCCGCCGTGTCCCGCGCGCCAACCTCGTCGCGGGTACGGCACAGGAGCAGAACAGCCAGAGCGGTCCGCAGGTTTCCCGCGCGCCCGACGATGTACGCGGCCGGCTGACCAACCTCCGTCGCGGCATCCAGCAAGGACGTGAGCAGAACTCCACGACCGGCAGCTTCAACCTCGGCCCCACACACCAGCAGGAGCGTTAGTTGAGCCCGATGAGCCAGGCGGCGCAGAATCTGAACTGGTTGATCACCAACTTCGTGGACAACACCCCCGGGGTGTCCCACACGGTGGTGGTCTCCGCCGACGGTCTTCTGCTGGCCATGTCCGATGGATTCCCACGCGATCGCGCGGATCAACTCGCCGCGGTGGCGTCCGGCCTGACCTCGCTGACCGCGGGGGCGTCCCGGATCTTCGAAGGCGGTGCCGTCAGTCAGACCGTCGTGGAGATGGAGCGCGGCTTCCTCTTCCTCATGTCCGTCTCGGACGGTTCCTCGCTGGCCGTGCTCGCACACCCCGAGTGCGACATCGGCCTCGTCGGCTACGAGATGGCTCTCCTGGTCGATCGCGCGGGCAGCGTCCTCACCCCGGATCTCCGCGCGGAACTCCAGGGAAGCCTGTTGCACTGATCCGTATGGCCCCCACACCCCTCATACTCAGGTACGCGCTCACCGCGCCGTCCCCGCCAGGTCGCTTCAAGGCCCCCCACCGGCCCACGCAGACGGCTCGCCGACCAACTTGCTGTCCCGCCCGGAGGACTTCATGACCCCGCCAACCGCCTCTCACGACCCGTACGGTGCCCAAGCCGACGCCTACGGGGACGAAGGCGATCAGCCGCTGGTACGTCCGTACGCCATGACCGGTGGCCGGACGCGGCCCCGCTACCAGCTCGCGATCGAGGCGCTCGTGAGCACCACGGCCGATCCCGCGCTCCTCGCCGGGCTGCTCCCCGAGCACCAGCGGATCTGCCATCTGTGCCGTGAGGTCAAGTCGGTGGCAGAGGTGTCGGCGCTGCTGTCCATGCCTCTCGGCGTTGCCCGGATCCTCGTCGCCGACCTGGCCGAGGCGGGCATGGTGGCGATCCACCAGCCCGGTAACGGAGACGCCGGCGGTACGCCGGATGTGACACTGCTCGAAAGGGTGCTCAGTGGACTTCGAAAGCTCTAGCGGCGGTGCAGCCCGCTCGACCACCAGCGCGAAGATCGTGGTGGCGGGCGGATTCGGCGTGGGCAAGACCACGTTCGTCGGCGCCGTCTCGGAGATCAACCCGCTGCGTACCGAAGCCGTCATGACCTCAGCATCGGCCGGCATCGACGACCTCACCCACACCGGAGACAAGACCACCACCACCGTGGCCATGGACTTCGGCCGCATCACCCTCGACCAGGACCTCATCCTCTACCTCTTCGGCACCCCCGGACAGGACCGCTTCTGGTTCATGTGGGACGACCTCGTACGCGGCGCCATCGGCGCCGTCGTCCTCGTCGACACCCGCCGCCTCGCCGACTGCTTCCCCGCCGTCGACTACTTCGAAAACAGCGGACTCCCCTTCGTCATCGCCCTCAACGGCTTCGACGGACACCAGCCCTACAACCCCGAAGAAGTCCGCGAAGCACTCCAGATCGGCCCCGACACCCCCATCATCACCACCGACGCACGCCACCGCGCCGACGCCAAAAGCGCCCTCATCACCCTCGTCGAACACGCCCTCATGGCCCGACTCAAGTAGACGTCGAGATACGGCAGTTGTCGTAGTTGTGCACGGGCGGGCTGTGTCCAAGGACACGGTCCGCCCGCATGTTCATAACGTTTCGACAGAGAATTACCGCCGTCCGGACACTCGACGCATGCGAGCCGTGCCACTGTGCTCACATAACTCTCATCTTTTGAAGGGGCTCGCTCTTTATGCCCGTTTTATCTGGCGCTACCATGACTCGGAATGGCTGATTCCAACTGTTTGGAACGTACCCACTCCGCATGCTGAAATTCGGCGAACTTCTAAGGTAGTACGGCTCTGAACGAAACACGGCACAGCCTAGGTGCCGGTGCCGAGAGGTTGTTGGTCGAGTGAGGCGAAGCAAGGACAGCTCCGCGGAGCAGCAGGCGCGGGGCAACTTCACCCCCCCGTCCCGCGCGGCGGCATCGCCTGCGGACGAGCCGGGGCCGCCCCCGGCCGCGGGCGGCAGCCCCAGTCGGCTGTCCCCGCGCAACTGGCGGGTGCCCACCAAGCTGAACGCGATCCTCCTCATACCCGCGCTCGTGGGCCTGGTCATGGGCGGTTTCCAGGTCAAGAGCTCCATCGACACCTGGGACGAGGCGCAGAACGCCGAGAAGACGGCGCTGGTCGTACGCGCCGCCGCCGAGTACGGGCAGGCGCTCCTGAACGAGCGCGACCTCACGGCCGTCCCCCTGCTGAAGGCGACCACTCCCCAGCAGCGCCAGAGCCAGCCCGTCAAGGACGCCTACGCGACGACGGACGCGGCGAAAGTGAAGTTCGACAAGGCCGTCCAGAACATGCCTCCGGGGGAGGGACTGGACCGTCGGCTGGCCCTGTTCCGCGCCGAGGAGCCGGGGCTCAAGGCCCTGCGGGACAGTGCCTACACGACGAGTTTCGACCCGGTGACCACCGAAGAGGGCTACGTCAAGGTCCAGCACTCCCTCATGGAGTTCTCCAACGAGCTGGGACTGGGCACCGGCAACGTGACGAGCTTCGGCCGCACGCTCTACGCCGTGCAGCTGGCGAAGGCCGCCGCGTCGCTCCAGCGCTCCATCGGCACCCATCTCCTGGTGCGCCCGAGCGAGAAGCGGGACGTCTTCGCGAAGCAGACCATCGCCTTCAACTCGTACAACTACCTGGAGCAGATCGCGATCGGCGAGCTGGTCTCCGGTGGCACCCAGGCCGACACCGACCGGCTCAAGTCGGTCATGGGCCAGAAGGCCGCGGCCGGTCAGAAGCGGCTGCAGGAAGCCGGTCTCAATCCGCCGGCCGGACCCGACGGCTCCGTCTTCACGGGTATGGCCCTGCGGATCGGCGCCGGCGCCAAGCCCGCGGATCTCAGGAAAGAGGACATCACCCCTGAGACGTGGATGGGCGCCGCCACCGCCAAGTTCGACGGCTACACCGAGATCGAGAACGAGTTCGTGGACCGGGCCGTGAACGAGGCGGCCGCCATCTCCGACGGCGCGCGGCGGGACGCCTTCGTCAACGGCGCCATCGTCGTGGTCGCCCTGCTCGCCGCCTTCATCCTGGCCGGCACGGTGGCCCGCCAGATGAGCCGCTCGATGCGCCGGCTGCGCACCGCCGCCTTCGGCATCGCCGAGCAGCGGCTGCCGATGCTGGTCGACCAGCTCTCGCGTACGGAGCCGGGCCGGGTCGACACACGGGTGCAGCCGATCCCCATCGACACCCGCGACGAGATCGGCGAGGTCGCCCGCGCCTTCGACCAGGTCCACCGCGAGGCGGTCCGGCTCGCGGCCGAGCAGGCCATGCTGCGCGGCAACGTCAACGCGATCTTCACCAATCTCTCACGCCGCAACCAGTCGCTGATCGAGGGCCAGCTGACCCTGATCTCCGATCTGGAGAACAACGAGGCGGACCCGGACCAGCTGGAGAACCTGTTCCGGCTGGACCATCTCGCGACCCGTATGCGACGGAACGGCGAGAACCTCCTCGTCCTCGCGGGCGAGGAGCCGGGCCGGCGCTGGAACCAGCCCGTGCCCCTGGTGGACGTCCTGCGCGCCGCCTCCTCGGAGGTGGAGTCGTACGAGCGCATCGAGCTGACCGGCGTCCCCGAGACGGAGATCCACGGCCAGGCCGTGACCGACCTCGTCCATCTCCTCGCCGAGCTGCTGGAGAACGCGACCTCGTTCTCCTCGCCGCAGACCAAGGTCCGGGTGACGGCCACCCGGCTGCCCGACGGCCGGGTCATGATCGAGATCCACGACAAGGGAATCGGCCTGACCGCCGATGACTTCGCCGACATCAACCACAAGCTGGCCAACCCGCCGACGGTGGACGCCGCCGTCTCGCAGCGCATGGGCCTGTTCGTGGTCGGCCGGCTCGCCGACCGGCACAGCATCCGCGTACAGCTCCGCCCCTCGGGCGAGCAGGCGGGCACCACGTCGCTGGTCATGCTCCCGCAGGCCATCACGCACGGTGGCGGCGGCGAACCGCGGCCCGAGAACGACCTCCCCGAGAACGACTTCACGGTCTCGCAGATCATCCCGGAGCAGCAGTCGTACGCCGACGCTCCGATACTCACGGCCGCGGACCTCGGCTTCGACGACTCCCGGTACGAGGACGCCTCCCAGCAGGCCGCGCCGTCACAGCTCAACCCCGTCGGCCGCTCGCTGGCCCGCGAGGAGCGCCGGGCGGCGCTGGAGGCCCAGAACCCGTCCGGTGATCGTCCGCAGCTCTACCAGGAGGCACCGCAGCACTCCGGGCAGCAGGAGTACCCGGCACAGCCCGTCGCGCAGCCGGGGCCACAGCCGCAGGAGACGCAGTCGTACGTCGGCGAATACGGCCAGGAGTACGCCGCTCAGGGCTATGCGCAGGACCCGTCCCAGCAGCCGTACGAAGCCTTCCCGGTCGGCGGCTACCCCGAGCACCCGGTGGGGCAGGAGCCCCGGCAGCACTCCGGCAGCTCGTATACGGAAGCGGGATACTCCGCTCCGCAGCCCGCCGACCCGCAGTACGACGGGTCACTCGCTCCCCAGCCCCACCAGGGAAAGTGGCCGGATCAGAGTGCTTACCCGAGCACGTATGAGACGGAGTACCGTCCTGAATCGGAATCTTCCGCCGAGGCCCCCGCAAACGGCGTCGAGCGCGTAGGCTTCGAACGTCCGGGCCCCTCTTCGGGCGGCGGTCACGAGCTGACCGAGGCCGGTCTGCCCAGGCGCGGTTCGCAGCAGAAGTCGCGGCCCCAGCACCAGCCTCACGCCCAGCAGCAGTGGCAGCGGCCGGCGGAGCGGGCCCCGCAGACGCCGCAGAGCGCTCAGCCCGAGGCGGTCGGCGGAAGCGGCGTGGCCGCCGACGCCAAGGACTGGCGCTCCACCAACGACGAGCGCTGGCAGCGTGCGGAGAAGCTGCGGGAGCCGAAGGCGGGCGGGGTCACCTCGTCCGGCCTCCCGCGACGGGTGCCCAAGGCCAACCTGATCGAAGGGACAGCGGAGCAGACCCCGCTGGGCGGTGCTCAGATCTCACGCGCCCCCGAGGATGTGCGTGGCAGGCTGAGCAATCTGCGCCGCGGTGTCCAGCGGGGGCGCAGCGCGGGAGCGGACACGAACGGACCGGCCACTTACGATCAAGACAGTGGCTCGGGCAGTACCTACAACCAGGAGCGTTAGTGTGAGCCCGATGAGCCAGGCGGCGCAGAATCTGAACTGGTTGATCACCAACTTCGTGGACAACACCCCCGGGGTGTCCCACACCGTGGTGGTCTCCGCTGACGGACTCCTGCTGGCGATGTCCGAGGGATTCCCGCGCGACCGCGCCGATCAGTTGGCGGCCGTCGCGTCCGGGCTGACCTCGCTGACCGCGGGGGCGTCCCGGATCTTCGAGGGCGGCGCGGTCAACCAGACCGTCGTGGAGATGGAGCGGGGGTTCCTTTTCATCATGTCGATCTCCGACGGTTCCTCGCTGGCCGTGCTCGCACACCCCGAGGCCGATATCGGTCTGGTGGGTTACGAGATGGCTCTGCTGGTGGACCGGGCGGGCAATGTGCTCACTCCGGACCTCCGGGCGGAACTTCAGGGCAGTCTTCTCAACTAACCGGCAGACGGTGCCTTTTACGCCACCGCACCATAGGGTGCGGTGGCGCGGCTCCACAGGGACAGGAACCGGCCACTCGCAGTCGGAGGAGGAAACGTGGCAACACCCCCGGGCGGACGCCCTTATGACGGCAGTGCTCATCAGATGCCAGATGATTCTCCCCACCGCTACAGTTCTCCTTCCTCGCCGGGCGGACAGGGCGCCCAGCCGCCCTACCAGCAGCCGCACCAGCACCAGGGGCCCCATCAGCACCAGGGGTACGATCCCGCGTACGACCCTCAGCGCTATCAGCACCCCGCCCAACACCGGGCTCCGGAGCCCCCGTCCGGCTACAGCACGCACAACCCGCTGGTGCGTCCCTACGCCATGACCGGTGGCCGGACCCGGCCGCGCTACCAGCTCGCCATCGAGGCGCTGGTCAGTACCACGGCGGATCCCGCGAGGCTGCAGGGGCAGTTGCCCGAGCACCAGCGGATCTGCCATCTGTGTTTCGAGATCAAGTCTGTCGCGGAGATCTCGGCACTTCTCTCCATTCCCCTCGGCGTAGCCCGGATCCTCGTCGCCGACCTGGCCGAGGCCGGACTAGTCGCCATCCACCAGCCCGGCGGCGACGAGTCCGCCGGCGGTCAGCCAGACGTGACACTGCTCGAAAGGGTGCTCAGTGGACTTCGAAAGCTCTAGCGGCGGTGCAGCCCGCTCGACCACCAGCGCGAAGATCGTGGTGGCGGGCGGATTCGGCGTGGGCAAGACCACGTTCGTCGGCGCCGTCTCGGAGATCAACCCGCTGCGTACCGAAGCCGTCATGACCTCAGCATCGGCCGGCATCGACGACCTCACCCACACCGGAGACAAGACCACCACCACCGTGGCCATGGACTTCGGCCGCATCACCCTCGACCAGGACCTCATCCTCTACCTCTTCGGCACCCCCGGACAGGACCGCTTCTGGTTCATGTGGGACGACCTCGTACGCGGCGCCATCGGCGCCGTCGTCCTCGTCGACACCCGCCGCCTCGCCGACTGCTTCCCCGCCGTCGACTACTTCGAAAACAGCGGACTCCCCTTCGTCATCGCCCTCAACGGCTTCGACGGACACCAGCCCTACAACCCCGAAGAAGTCCGCGAAGCACTCCAGATCGGCCCCGACACCCCCATCATCACCACCGACGCACGCCACCGCGCCGACGCCAAAAGCGCCCTCATCACCCTCGTCGAACACGCCCTCATGGCCCGACTGAGGTAACAGCGGTCCCGCGGTCCGCGGAGAAGCCCCCGTGTCCCTGGTCTCTTGGTCCCAGGGGTACGGGGGCTTCTTCCCGTCCCGCCACCCGATCGGCCGGCCGGTTCGCGCCATGCCCGGACGGGGTGTGCGAAGACGGACGGGATACGCGAAGACGAAAGGACCCCGGCACTCCCACGCGGTGCCGGGGTCCTCCATGTATGTGCCGAGCTGCTAGCCCTGCCCAGATGTGTGCCGAGCTGCTAGCCCTGCCAGCTGTGGGAGGGCTGGAAGCCGCGCTGACGCTCCAGACGGCGCCAGCCGGCCGTGGTGCGCCTGTTGTTGTGGGCGGGCGTGGCGGGCGCGGACGCCGCACGGGCCAGCAGGACCGCGGTGATGGCGGCCAGCTCCTCCGGCTCGCAGTGCCCCTTCTCGACACGCAGCAGGGACGAGGATTCGGTGGGAGTGCTCATGACGGTTCGGGCTCCGATTTCTCCGCGGGGTTACTGCGGGGGGTTGCCGTGTTTGCGGGACGGCAGGTCGGCGTGCTTGGTGCGGAGCATGGCGAGGGAGGCGATCAGCACCCCGCGCGTCTCGGCCGGGTCGATCACGTCGTCGACCAGGCCGCGCTCCGCCGCGTAGTACGGATGCATCAGCTCGGACTTGTACTCCTTGACCATGCGCGTCCGCATGGCCTCGGGGTCCTCGGCCTCGGCGATCTGCTTGCGGAAGATGACGTTGGCGGCGCCTTCGGCGCCCATCACCGCGATCTCGTTGGTGGGCCAGGCGTATGTCAGATCCGCACCGATGGACTGGGAGTCCATGACGATGTAGGCACCGCCGTACGCCTTGCGCAGGATCAGCGAGATCCTCGGCACGGTCGCGTTGCAGTACGCGTACAGCAGCTTCGCGCCGTGCCGGATGATTCCACCGTGCTCCTGGTCGACGCCCGGCAGGAACCCGGGAACGTCCAGGAGAGTGATGATCGGGATATTGAAGGCGTCGCACATCTGCACGAAGCGCGCCGCCTTCTCGGACGCCTCGATGTCCAGCACCCCGGCGAGCGACTGCGGCTGATTGGCGACGATGCCCACCACCTGGCCGTCGAACCGGGCGAGGGCGCAGATGATGTTGCGGGCCCAGCGCTCGTGGATTTCGAGGTAGTCGCCGTCGTCGACGAGTTCCTCGATGACCTTGTGCATGTCGTACGGGCGGTTGCCGTCGGCCGGGACGAGGTCGAGCAGCAGGTCCGAGCGCCGGTCGGCGGGGTCGTCGGAGGCGGTGGTGGGAGGGTTCTCGCGGTTGTTCTGCGGCAGCATCGTCAGCAGGTAGCGGACTTCGGCGATGCAGGTCTCCTCGTCGTCGTACGCGAAGTGCGCGACGCCCGAGGTCTCCGCGTGGACGTCCGCGCCGCCGAGGCCGTTCTGGGTGATCTCCTCGCCGGTGACCGCCTTGACGACGTCCGGTCCGGTGATGAACATCTGCGAGGTCTCGCGGACCATGAAGACGAAGTCGGTGAGCGCAGGGGAGTACGCGGCGCCGCCCGCGCACGGGCCGAGCATGACCGAGATCTGCGGGATGACACCGGACGCGCGGGTGTTGCGCTGGAAGATCCCGCCGTATCCGGCGAGCGCCGAGACGCCCTCCTGGATACGCGCGCCCGCGCCGTCGTTCAGCGACACCAGCGGGGCCCCGGCGGAGATGGCCATGTCCATGATCTTGTGGATCTTGGTGGCGTGGGCCTCGCCCAGCGCGCCGCCGAAGATCCGGAAGTCATGCGCGTACACGAAGACCGTACGGCCCTCGACCGTGCCCCAGCCGGTGATGACACCGTCGGTGTACGGCTTCTTCGTCTCCAGGCCGAACCCGGTGGCCCGGTGCCGCCGCAACTGCTCGACCTCGTGGAACGAGCCCTCGTCCAGCAGCAGCGCGATCCGCTCGCGCGCGGTCAGCTTGCCCTTGGCGTGCTGCGCCTCGGTCGCGCGTTCGCTGGGCCCGCTCAGGGCCTGCCGACGCAGCTCGTGCAGCTCGGCCACGCGCCCTCGCGCGTCGGCCGGCTCGCTGGAGGTCTCGTCCACAACGGTCATGCATCGACCCTACGGATCCGACCTCGGAAACCCTGCCGTTGACTCCGTACAGTCTCGGGACGTTTCTCCTGTCAGCCTTGAACAGAACCACTCGGCACAGCGGCCCAACCACCAGCGTCGAGGCACTGCTGTTTGTTGGGAGTCAACAAGACGTTCAACCCCCGGCCACAGCTGAGTGCCGCCTCTCCCCCGCCGTTCCGCCGTTCAGCCGCAGCCGCGGAGCGCCGCCTGTGTCGAGTACCTCAGAATCCGGGTCCCTTGCGGCGACCCCTCGGACGGGGTGTCGCCAGGCGGTTTCCGGCGGATCCCCGGTGCGCGCCGGATCACTGGGATGGATCACGGCGGCGCTGCTCCGTTCGCGTACGGGATCGCGTACGGGGACACCGGGCGCGGAGAGCACCGGCCGCCGTCGACCGACCGGCGCCCGACGCCCGGAAGCATCTTTCGAGCCAACCACTCCGGAAGATGTTGAACTTTAAAGGGAATGCGTCTACAGTCAATCTCGTTGAAGCTTGAACAATAACCCCTGCCCCACAGAGGAGTCCGCCATGGCCATTTTCAACCGCAAGTCCGACGCCACCGCCGCGCCGGTCGACCCCGCGCTCGCAGCCCTGAGCGGCGACTACCAGATCGACGCGGCGCACAGCAGCATCGGATTCACGGTCCGCCATGCGATGGTCACCAATGTGCGCGGCACGTTCGGCGAGTACGACGGCCATCTGGTCCTGAACGGCTCGGACCCGTCCGCCTCCCAGGCGACGATCGAAGCGAAGATCGCCAGCATCGACACCGGCATCGCCGACCGTGACAACCACCTGCGCAGCGCCGACTTCTTCGACGTCGAGCAGTTCCCCGTGATGATCTTCCGCTCCACGGGAGCCGAGCAGCTCGGTGGCGACCAGTACCGCATCATCGGCGACCTGACGATCCGGGACACCACCCGTCCGCTCAGCATCGACCTGGAGTTCAACGGCTCGGCCACGGACCCCTACGGCAACGAGCGCGTCGGCTTCGAGGGCAGCGCGCAGATCCTGCGCTCCGAGTGGGGTCTGACCTGGAACGCGAAGCTGGAGACCGGCGGCGTGGTGGTCAGCGACAAGGTGAAGCTGAACTTCGACATCTCCGCGATCAAGGCCGCGTGACGCCCGCCCCTTCGCGTGGGCCCCAGAGCGCGCCCGTCCTGGCATCCCCCAACGGCCAGGGCGGGCGCTCCGCTGTGCGGGGACGGGTGGGTGAACCGCGCGGGCGGAAGCGGGCGGAAGCCTGACGGGCGGGGGGAAGCCTGACGGGCGGCGGGGAAGGCGGACTGGACGCGGGTAGGGGCCGTCCGCGGAGGCGGACGGTTGACCGTACGCCCGTGACGTTCGGCCGTCAGAAGCCTCCACCGCCGTCGAAGCCCCCGCCGCCGCCCCAGTCCCCTCCGCCGAAGTCGGAGGAGTCGAAGTCCGCGCCGGAGTAGTCGCCGCCGGCACCGAAGTCTCCGCCGCCGTACTCCGCCGCGTACGCCGGGGTGGCGAGCATGCTGCCGAGCACCGTGCCCACCAGCAGGCCGGGCAGCAGGCCGCCGCCGAAGTAGCCGCCCGCCCAGGGGCCGTACGCCGGGCCCGCCTCCCAGTACGGGCGGCGGCCGGTCTCCGTGTCGACCGTGCGGGCCATCGGCTCCAGGCCGTCCTCCAGGCGGGTCGCGTCCGCCCGGCAGACCGGGACCTCGCGCGGGATGCCACTGGGCGGGGTCCAGGTCACGTCGGTGACCGACGGTCCGTGCCGGGGGTCGAAGAAGCAGGGGGCCCGGCGGTCGGGGACGGGCGCGCCCCTGCGGCGCGCGTCCAGGGTGGCCAGGCTGAAGCGGCCGTCCTCGATGGCATGGGTCACTCCCCGTACGTCCGAGGGGTGCTGGGCGGAGCCCATCAGGGATTTCGCCTTGTCGTACGAGTCGAGCGCCCGCTCGTAGTCGGCGCGCATGACATCGTCGGCGCCCTTCTCCGACGGGTGGAAGTCCAGCCGGTCGAGCTCCTCGCCGTACGCGGTGATGTCCTCGTCGACGACGACCCTGAGCTTGTCGAGGGCCGCGCGCTCCTCGGCGGCCTTCTTGCGGCGGTTGCGGGCCATGACGGCGTACGCCCCCGTCCCGCCCACCGCCACCAAGGCGCCGAGGGTGATGAGCGCGCCCGTGTTCATGCTGCCGTCGCCGTCGGCGGAGGTGCCCCAGGAGGCGGGGGCGCTGCCGCGCATCTGGGGCAGGGCCTGGTCGGCGAAGTTGTTCAGCTGGGTGGCGGCGTCGACGCCCGGTGGCGTCTTGACGGCGGTGACCAGGTTGGCCACCGCCGGGCGGGACAGCACGGCGCTGTCCGCGCCCGCGTTGAAGCCGTCGCCGAGCCGTACGGCGTAGAGACCGGTGACGCCCGTCTCGGTGCGGATGTTCCGCAGGACGTTGTCCGGGGAGAACTCGGGGGCGTTGGGCAGGACGGCGACGAAGAGGGGCTTGTCCGCGGCCTTGATCTTCCGGGCGAGATCCTCCGCGTCCGTCCGGGACAGCTGTCCCGAGGCGCGCGGATCGACATAGACCGGGCCGCTCCGGAACGCCTCGGCCACGGTGGCGGGTCCGGTGGCCGCCTGCGCTCCCGTGGCCGTGACCAGTGTGGTCGCCGAGAGCGCCAGCAGCAGACCGGACAGTGCGGAGAAGAGCCTCGTCCTGGTCCTCATCCTTCGACGCTACCCGAAAGGGTGAATTTTCGAAGCTTTCGGACAAGTGGCGATAAATGCCAACGTTATGCCGGGAGAGGCCGGCGCGGGAAAGGTCCGCCGGTGAGCGCTCCCGGTCACCGGCGTCAGGCGTCACCGCGTCAGGCGGCCGGTTCGACTCCCGCGCGGAGCAGGCCGTAGGTGTAGGCGTCCTCCAGCGCCTGCCAGGAGGCGGCGATGACGTTGTCCGCCACCCCGACGGTGGACCATTCGCCGTTGCCGTCCGCGGTGGTGATCAGGACGCGGGTGGTGGAGTCGGTCCCGTGGCGGCCTTCGAGGATGCGGACCTTGTAGTCGACCAGCTCCAGTTTGGCCAGTTGGGGGTAGAAGCGCTCCAGACCGACGCGCATCGCCCGGTCGAGCGCGTTGACCGGGCCGTTGCCCTCGGCGGTGGCGACGATCCGCTCGCCCTTGGCCCACAGCTTGACCGTGGCCTCGTTCGCGTGGGTGCCGTCGGGGCGGTCCTCGACGATGGCCCGCCAGGATTCCGTACGGAAGTAGCGGAGGGCTCCCTCCGCCTCGCCCCCGCGGAGTTCGCCGCGGAGCAGCAGCTCGAAGGAGGCGTCGGCGGCCTCGTAGGTGTAGCCCTGGAGCTCACGCTCCTTGACGCGTGCGACGACCCGGCCGACCAGTTCGCGGTCGCCGCCGAGGTCGATGCCCAGTTCCTTGCCCTTCAGCTCGATGGAGGCGCGGCCGGCCATGTCGGACACCAGCATCCGCATGGTGTTGCCGACCTGCTCGGGGTCGATGTGCTGGTAGAGATCCGGGTCGACCTTGATCGCGGAGGCGTGCAGTCCGGCCTTGTGGGCGAAGGCGGAGACGCCGACGTAGGGCTGGTGGGTGGAGGGCGTCAGATTGACGACCTCGGCGATCGCGTGCGAGATCCGGGTCATCTCGGTGAGCGCGCCCTCGGGGAGCACCTTCTTGCCGTACTTCAGCTCCAGCGCGGCGACGACGGGGAACAGATTGGCGTTGCCGACCCGCTCGCCGTAGCCGTTGGCCGTGCACTGGACATGGGTCGCGCCCGCGTCCACGGCGGCGAGCGTGTTGGCGACGGCGCAGCCGGTGTCGTCCTGGGCGTGGATGCCGAGGCGGGCCCCGGTGTCGGCGAGGACTGTGGAGACGACGGCCTGGATCTGCGCGGGGAGCATCCCGCCGTTGGTGTCGCAGAGGACGACGACGTCCGCGCCCGCTTCGGACGCGGCCCGTACGACGGCCTTGGCGTACTCGGGGTTGGCGCGGTAGCCGTCGAAGAAGTGCTCACAGTCCACGAAGACGCGGCGGCCCTGTTCGCGCAGATGGGAGACGGTGTCCCGGACCATCTCCAGATTCTCTTCGAGGGTGGTGCGCAGGGCCAGTTCCACGTGCCGGTCGTGCGATTTGGCCACGAGGGTGATCACGGGGGCGCCGGACTGGAGCAGTGCCTGGACCTGGGGGTCGTCCGCGGCGCGCGCGCCGGCACGGCGCGTGGCGCCGAACGCGACGAGCTGGGCGTTCCTGAAGGAGATCTCCTGCTGGGCGCGGGCGAAGAACTCGGTGTCCCGCGGGTTGGCGCCGGGCCAGCCGCCCTCGATGAACCCCACGCCGAAGTCGTCCAGGTGCCGAGCGATGGTCAGCTTGTCCGCGACGGTGAGATTGATGCCCTCGCGCTGGGCGCCGTCACGGAGTGTCGTGTCGAACACATGGAAGCCGTCGTCGGTCGCCGCGCTCTTGTCCGCGCCCTTGTCCGTGGACTGTGTGGTCATGGCTGTCTTGCTCCTGTCGGATGAAAGTGGCTCCCGGAATTACTGACTCCACTTGCCCCCAATCTTCGCGCGCGAGCCGCTTTCGGCCGGGGTCGGGGCCGGAAAACGAAAAAACCCCTCGCGGGTGCGAGAGGTCTGCGCGCGGGTCTGGGGCACGGTGAGCGCGTCGTACGTGGTGGTACGAGGCGGTCACTGCGGACCGGCGCGCCTGCTGCCGATAATGATGGCGAACGAAAGCACGGAGTCATCCTGCCATATGCATGGGGTGGGTGGGATAGGGGTCTCACCATTCGAACGGCGGCTGAGCCCGGGCGGGCGCTGGGCGCCGGCCCGGCGGGTGGTCTGGTGCAGGCCCAGGCGGGCCCCCTGCCCCCTGCGGCTGGGCGCCGGCCCGGCGGGACGCCTCGTGCAGGCCCAGGTGGGCCAACCCTCGCGGGGCTCCGCCCCGGACCCCGCGCCTCAAACGTCGGCGAGGCTGAGACGTGCGGGCCGCAACATCCGCCCGTAGCCGGACACGGGAAGCCAGCCCAACCCCCGACCCCTGCGGGCGCTGGGCGCTGGGCCGGCGGGTCACCTGGTGAAGACCCGGGGCCCCGGACCCCGCGGGGCTCCGCCCCGGACCCCGCGCCTCAAACGTCGGCGAGGCTGGAAGGCGCGGGCCCGGTGTCGTGGGATCAGGCGTTCGAGGGGGTGGGGTGGTCGGGGCTGGGGAGGTGTGAGGGGGAATCGCGGGGGCGGGGGTTGACGTGGGTGAGGTCGATGTCGCGGGTTTCGCGCATCGTGACGTAGACGATCAGGGACACCGCGGCGCACCCCGCCACGTACCAGTAGTAGCCGGACTCGGCTCCCGCGTCCTTGAACCAGAGGGCGACGTACTCGGCCGTGCCGCCGAAGAGTGCGTTGGCGATCGCGTACGGGAGGGCGACTCCCAGGGCGCGGACGCCCGTGGGGAAGAGTTCCGCCTTCACGCAGGCGTTGATGGAGGTGTAGCCGGTGATCACGACGAGCGCGAGCAGGGCGAGGCCCAGCGCGGGCCAGAAGGACCCCGCGTGCCGGAGCATCGTCATGATCGGGACCGTCAGGAAGGTCGAGCCGAGGGCGAAGGTGATCAGCAGCGGGCGACGGCCGACGCGGTCGGAGAGGCGGCCTGCCAAGGGCTGGAGGCAGGCGAAGACGATGAGCGCGCAGAAGGAGACGAGCGTCGCGGTCTGCTTGGGCAGGCCCGCGGAGTTGGAGAGGTACTTCGTCAGATAGGTCGTGTACGTGTAGTACGCCACCGTCCCGCCCATCGTCAGCGCGATGACCAGGAACGCCTCCCGCTTGTGCGCCAGCAGCGCCTTGATCGTGCCCTTCTCCCCCGCCGGCGTGTCCGCGGCGGACTCCTCGTACACCTCGGTCTCCAGCATGGCGCGCCGCAGATAGAAGACGACCGCCGCGCCGAGCGCGCCGATGATGAACGGGATGCGCCAGCCCCAGTTGTGCAGTGCCTGGTCCGACATGGTGCGCTGGAGGATGATCTGGAGGCCGAGGCCGAGGATCTGGCCCGCGGTCATCGACACGTACTGGAAGCTGGAGGCGAAGCCCCGGCGCTCGGGCGGGGACGCCTCGGTGAGATAGGTCGCGCTGGCGGCGTACTCGCCGCCGACCGACAGACCCTGGAGCAGACGGGCGATCAGCAGCACGGCCGCGCCGCCGTATCCGGCGACCGAGTAGGTCGGCGCGACGGCGATGAGGACGGCCGACGCGGACATCAGAGTGACGGTGAGGGTGAGCGCCGTCTTGCGGCCCTTGCGGTCGCCGACCCGGCCCAGCAGCCAGCCGCCGACCGGGCGCATGAAGAAGCCGACGGCGAAGATGCCCGCGGTGTTCATGAGCTTCGCGGTGTCGTCTCCCTCCGGGAAGAACGCGCCCGCGAAGTAGGTGGCGAAGCTCGCGTAGACGAACCAGTCGAACCACTCCACCATGTTTCCGGCGGAGCCGACCCAGATCTTCTTCCAGTGCTCTCGTCCCATGGGCGGAACCGTGCCGGAGGCGCCTGGGGCGGACAAGAGTTGCAGTGGCAACGATCAGGAGTACTTGCGTGCGTTGCGTTCCCGCGCAGGCACAGGCCATGTGGGGCACGGAAGCCGCATACCGTCAGGTGTTCGACGCCAGGAGTGATTCGGTCAGAAATTCGCTTACGTGAGCGAGAGCGCGCTCACGTCCGGCACCCGGAAGCCCGACCGCGACATGAACGCTGAAGCCGTCGAGCAGCGCGCGCAGCCGGGTGGCGAAACGGTCGGCGTCGACCCTGCGGAACTCGCCCCGCGAAATCCCCTCCGCGAGCAGGGCCACCAGGTCCCGGTGCCAGGCTCCCTCGATCGCCGCCTGGCGCTGGCGCGCCTCGTCGTCCGCGCCCTGGGACCGATTCCAGACCTCCAGCCAGAGGATCCAGTGCGGGTCGCGGGGTCCGTCGGGGACGTACAACTCCACATAGGCGTCGAGCCGTTCCGCCGCCGGGGTCTGCCGGGAGAGCAGTTCGCCGCGTTCCACGCCGAGGCGGCCCTCGCTCCACTCCAGGGTCCGCAGCAGGAGTTCGTCCTTGGTGCGGAAGTAGTAGAGGAGGTGGCCGCTGCTCATTCCGACCTCCCGGCCGAGCCCGGCCATGGTGAGGGAGTCGAGTCCGCTCTCGGCGATGGTGGCCATCGCGGCGGCGAGGACGGACTCACGGGGAGGTGCGACGTTCCGCCGCCGGGAACCCTGCCGACGGGTCATACGACAGCCTCCGCGTGAACATTTCCGCCAGGAACGGTCTCGTTCGGTCGTCGGCGACCACCTTGTGGCATGAGCTTCACCCGTACGTTGTACCGGACTTGGGGCGGCCGCCGGGGCGATGCGGTGGATTGCCGAGCGCCCTCGGCGCACGCCGGCGGACGAACCGGGTGCCGTCGGCGGTGCCCCACGTCCCGCTGCCCCGCGCGGCGGTGATCCGGCGTCGCGATCTGATGCAGGATGTAGGATACCCGACGCCGGATACTCGATACCGGATACCCGATACCAGATGCCGGATGCCGGATGCCGGACCTCGGGCGTCGGAGCGACGGGTCAGGCGCCCGACCGGGGCTGCTGCTGCGTGATGCAGTGAATGCCTCCCCCACCCGCGAAGATGGTCCGCGCGTCCACGAGGACCACCTCCCGGTCCGGGTACAGGCGGCGGAAGATCGCCGCGGCCTCCTCGTCGCGCGGATCGTCGAAGGCGCAGAGCACCACACCGCCGTTGCAGACGTAGTGGTTGATGTACGAGTAGTCGGCCCAGCCGCCCTCTTCGTCGCGTACCACCGTGGGCGCGGGAACCTCGACGACCTCGATGGGCCGGCCGCGGGCGTCCGACCGGGTCCGGAGGAACGCCACGTTCTCCTTGCAGATCTCGTGGTCCGGGTGGGCCGGGTCGGGCTGGGTGTGGGCGACGACGACCCCCGGGCCGGCGAAGGCGGCGACGATGTCGACATGGCCGAGGGTGCCGTAGCCGTGCGGCGGATAGTCGGCGGTCAGTCCGCGCCTGAGCCAGATCGCCGTGGTCGTGCCGAGCTTGGCGTGGATCTCCGCCTCGACCTCGTCCTTCGTCCACTGGGGGTTGCGTTCCGGGCCGAGCTGTACGGTCTCCGTCAACAGGACCGTGCCTTCGCCGTCGACATGGATGCCGCCGCCTTCGTTGACGAGGGCCGAGCTGTGGACGGGGACGCCCGCGAGGTCCGCTACATGGCGGGCGATCTTGGAGTCGTGCTCCCAGGAGGCCCAATCCTGGGCTCCCCAGCCGTTGAAGACCCAGTCCACGGCGGCGAGGCGGGTGCCGTCCGTGACGAAGGTGGGGCCGATGTCCCGCATCCAGGCGTCGTCGAGATCGCGTTCGACGATGTCGATCTCCGGGCCGAGGACGGATCGTGCCTCGCCGGTCAGTCCGGGGCCGACGACCATGGTGACCGGCTCGAAGCGGCGTACGGCACGGGCGACGTCCGCCCAGGCGCGGCGGGACGCGGTGAGGCCATCGCCGCTGAAGGTGGTGTTGGGGACGGGCCAGGCCATCCAGGTGCGCTCATGAGGGGCCCATTCGGGCGGCATACGGAACATTTCGGCGGTCCTAGAGGGGTGTCAGAGGAAGTAGAGGGGTGTCAGAGGAAGTAGAGGCGGTTGAGGGCGACCGAGTCCGAGGGCTCGGAACGGATGGGGTCGCCGTCGAGGGTGACCAGTCCGGTGCGGCTGTCCACTCCCACCGCGCCGGTCCGGGAGTTGAGTCTGAGGTCGGCCGGTCCGATGCCGCGCGTGCCCTGGACGGCGACCCTGCGCCGGCGCGTCGGCAGCAGATCGGAGCCGAGGTCGATTGCGGCCCGCGCGACGAAGGCGACGGAGATGTCCGCCGGGGTCGCGCCGAAGGCCCCGAACTGCGGTCCCAGGACCAGCGGCTCACAGGCGTCCGTGGCGGCGTTGGGGTCGCCGGTGACTCCGTACGCCGGGAAGCCCGACTTCAGTACGAGCTGGGGCTTCGCCCCGAAGAACCGCGGCTCCCAGAGCACGATGTCGGCCATCTTGCCGACCTCGATGGAGCCGATCTCCTGCGCGAGACCGTGGGCGATGGCGGGGTTGATGGTCAGTTTGGCGATGTAACGCAGGACGCGGCCGTTGTCGTCGTGCGGGCCGTCGCCGTCCAGAGGGCCCTGTTCGGCCTTCATCTTCCCTGCCATGGCGAAGGTCCGGCGTACGGTCTCGCCCGCGCGGCCCATGCCCTGCGCGTCGGACGAGGTGATGCCGATCGCGCCGAGGTCGTGGAGTACGTCCTCCGCGCCCATCGTTCCGGCGCGGATGCGGTCGCGCGCCATGGCCGCGTCACCGGGCAGATCGGTCTTGAGGTCGTGCGCGGAGACGATCATGCCGTAGTGCTCGGCGACGGCGTCCCGGCCGAAGGGAAGGGTCGGATTGGTGGAGGAGCCGATGACGTTCGGCACGCCGGCCATCTTCAGGACGTTGGGTACGTGTCCGCCGCCGCAGCCCTCGATGTGGAAGGCGTGGATCGTGCGGCCGTCCAGCACCCGCAGGGTGTCCTCGACCGACAGGCACTCGTTCAGTCCGTCGGTGTGCAGGGCGACCTGGACGTCGTGTTCCTCGGCGACCCTCAGCGCGGTGTCCAGCGCGCGGGTGTGCGCGCCCATGTCCTCGTGGACCTTGAATCCGGACGCTCCGCCCTCGGCGAGGGCCTCGATCAGCGGGGCGGGATCGGACGAGGAGCCACGGGCCAGGAAGCCGATGTTCACGGGCCAGGCGTCGAACGCGCCGAAGGCGTGCTTCAGCGCCCAGGGCGAGTTGACGCCGACGCCCCAGACCGGGCCGAACTCCTGGCCGATGACGGTGGTGACGCCGGAGGCGAGCGACGCCTCCATGATGCGCGGCGAGAGCAGATGGACATGGGTGTCCACGGCTCCGGCGGTGGCGATCAGGCCCTCGCCGGAGACGATGGTCGTACCGGTGCCGACGACGACGTCCACGCCGTCGAGCGTGTCCGGGTTCCCGGCGCGGCCGATGCCGGCGATCCGGCCCTCGCGGATGCCGATGGAGACCTTGCGGATTCCCTGGACGGCGTCGATGACGAGGACGTTGCTGACGACGACGTCGCAGGTCTCGCGTACGGCGGCGGCCTTGAGGTGCAGTCCGTCGCGGGCGGTCTTGCCGAACCCCGCGAGGAACTCGTCACCGGGGCGCTGGGAGTCGGACTCGACGCGCACGACGAGCCCGGAGTCTCCGAGGACGACCCGGTCCCCGGCGCGGGGGCCGTGGACGGCGGCGTACTCATGGGGATCGATTCCGGTCATCGGTTCGCCTCCGGAGCGCTCGCACCCAGGTAGCCGCAGGCAGCCGCGTTCCGCAGGGCCTCCTCCTTCGCGCCGGGGGCGTCCAGCGGGCCGTCCACCAAGCCCGCGAAGCCGATCGCGATCCGGTCGCCGCCGATGGGGACCAGCCCGACCTCGCATTCGCTGCCGGGGTCGAAGCGGACGGAGGAGCCCGCGGGGACGGAGAGCCGCATCCCGTACGCCGCCGAACGGTCGAAGTCGAGGCGGGGGTTGGCCTCGAAGAAGTGGAAGTGCGAGGTGACGCTCACCGGTACGGGCGCGGTGTTCCGTACGGTCAGACGCGCCACGGGCGCGGGCACGGGATCGGCCGGGCCCGGCAGGACCGCGCCGGGCGCGGCAGTGCCGAGACCGCCGCCGCCGATCGGGTCGGAGACCACGGCCAGCCGGGTCCCGTCGTCGAAGACCGCCTCGACCTGGACCTCGGTCACCACGTCGGCGACACCGGGCAATACGTCATCGGGTCCGAGAACGGACCGCGCCGCCTCGATCGCGTCCGCCAGCCTCCGCCCGTCGCGGGCGGCCTCGCACACCGTGTCCGCGATCAGGGCCGTCGCCTCCGGAACGTTCAGCCGCAGCCCCCTGGCCCGGCGCGCCCTCGCCAGCTCGGCAGCGCTGAAGAGCAGCAGCCGATCCCGCTCGGTAGGGGTAAGTCGCATCCCGCCACACCTCCTTTAGAGCGCCACTCTAACCTTATGGCGGCCGCGAGAGAAGCAGGGGCGCTTCATGGATCGAGTGATGCTCGAACCGCTGGCGGTAACCGGCGGTAAGACGACTCCGACCGGATCCACAAGGTGTTCCGGATCGCGGGCGTGGTTCCGAATTGCGGGTTTGGTTCCGGATCGCGGGTGTGGTTCCGGATCGCCGCGCGGAACGCCCGTACGGACGAATCCTGCGGACGGATCCTGGCCGGTCGCGGTCGGCGGTACGGGCAACCGCGTACGGGTTCCCCGTGGCGGCCGGTGCCGTACGGCTCCGGCCGGCTCACGGTCCGCTCGGACGCGCCCATGCCCCCGTCCTCGCGGCGGCGGGAGCGGGTCTCACCGATGCGGGGACGGGGGCATGGACGGGGTGTGGCGGCCAGCGGTGGCGGCCGACGGTCGCGGCCAGCGGTCGGCTGTCGCCGGCCGGCGATCGGCGGTCTGCCGCGATGGGAGCGGGAGCGCCGGCCGTACGCGAGCGGCGGGTCAGCCCAGCTCGTGCATCCAGCCGTGCTCGTCCGCCGCGACTCCGGTCTGGATGTCCAGCAGGGCCTTGCGCAGCTTCAGCGTGACCTCGCCGGGCTGTCCGTCGCCCTGGATCCAGTCGCCGCCCGTGGACTTGACCGAACCGACCGGGGTGATCACCGCGGCCGTGCCGCAGGCGAAGACCTCGGTGAGCGAGCCGTTCTCGGTGTCCCGCTTCCACTGCTCGGTGGAGATCCGGCCCTCCTCGGACTCGTATCCGAGGTCCTTGGCGAGCTTGAGCAAGGAGTCACGGGTGATGCCCGCCAGGAGGGAGCCGGTCAACTCGGGGGTGACGATGCGGTCCCCGTACACGAAGTACAGGTTCATGCCGCCCATCTCCTCGACCCACCGGTGCTCCAGGGCGTCCAGCCAGACGACCTGGTCGCAGCCCTTGGCGGCGGCTTCGGCCTGAGCGAGAAGGGAGGCCGCGTAGTTGCCGCCGGTCTTGGCGAAGCCCATGCCGCCGGGGACCGCGCGGACGTAGTTCTCGGAGAGCCAGACGGAGACGGGCCGCACCCCGCCCGCGAAGTACGCGGCGGCCGGGGAGGCGATGACGATGAAGAGGTACTCGTTGGCCGGCCGGACGCCCAGGCCGACCTCGGTCGCGATCATGAAGGGGCGGAGGTACAGCGACGCCTCGCCGCCGTGCGCCGGAACCCACGCCTTGTCCTGCTGGACGAGCGCGTCACACGCCTCGATGAACGTCTCGACCGGCAGCTCCGGCATGGCGAGACGGCGGGCCGAGCGCTGGAAGCGCTCGGCGTTGGCGTCGGGGCGGAAGGTGGCGACCGAGCCGTCGGGGCGGCGGTACGCCTTGAGGCCCTCGAAGATCTCCTGCGCGTAGTGCAGGGTCATATTGGCCGGGTCGATCGACAGCGGCGCGTAGGGCGTGAGCTGGGCGTCGTGCCAGCCGCGTCCCTCGGCCCACTTGACCGTCACCATGTGGTCGGTGAAGTGGCGGCCGAATCCGGGGTCTGCCAGGATCGCCTCGCGCTCCGCGTCGGAGAGCGGGTTCGCGGACGGCTTCAGCTCGATCGTGGGCGTCGTCATGAGTGCAAAGTCCTTCACCGTTGGTTTGACGGACCGCGCTCACGCCGCTGGTGGTGCTAGGACGTCCGAGCATTCCCGCATGCCACGGCCCGGTTCGATTATCGCCCGATCGGGCTGGAGCGAGAAAGCGGGGTGGAACGGAGGAACCCGCCGGGAAACAGCGTAAATCAGCGGTACTGCTCGGGAATCGGCGGAAAGCAGCGAGAACACGGTCCAGGGTTGATGGTCGCACCCGGTGGCCGCACAGCAGAAGCCGCCGGGCGCTGATGCGACCCGGCGGCTCGGTGGAATCGTCGGGTCAGCCGGCTACTCGTACGGCGAGCGCGTCGCCGATCTCGTCCGTGGTACGGAAGACCCCGTCGCGGCCCGCGAGGTCCGCGGAGACGGCCTCCTCGATACGGACGGCCTCGGACTCGAAGCCGAGGTGCCGCAGGAGCAGGGCGACGGAGAGGATCGTGGCCGTCGGGTCCGCCTTGCCGGTGCCCGCGATATCGGGCGCGGAGCCGTGGACGGGCTCGAACATCGACGGGAAGGCGCCCGTCGGGTTGATGTTGCCGGACGCGGCCAGGCCGATGCCGCCGGTCACGGCGGCGGCGAGGTCGGTGAGGATGTCGCCGAAGAGGTTGTCGGTGACGATGACGTCGAAGCGCTCCGGCTGGGTGACGAAGAAGATCGTCGCGGCATCGACGTGCAGATAGTCGGTGGTGACCTCGGGGTACTCCTTGCCGACCGCGTCGAAGATGTTCTTCCACAGGTGGCCCGCGTAGACGAGGACGTTGTTCTTGTGGACCAGCGTCAGCTTCTTGCGGGGGCGGGAGTTGGCCCGCTCGTACGCGTCACGGACGACGCGCTCCACTCCGTACGCGGTGTTCAGGCTGACCTCGGTGGCGACCTCGGCGGGGGTGCCGGTGCGCAGCGAGCCGCCATTGCCCGTGTACGGGCCCTCGGTTCCCTCACGCACGACGACGAAATCGATGTCGGGCGTACCGGCCAGTGGAGTGGCGGTGTTCGGGAACAGCTTCGACGGACGCAGATTGACGTAGTGGTCGAAGGCGAAGCGCAGCTTCAGCAGCAGCCCCCGCTCCAGTACGCCGGAGGGCACGGTCGGGTCGCCGATGGCGCCGAGGAGGATCGCGTCGTGGCCCTTGAGCGCCTCCAGCTCCGCGTCGGGGAGGGTCTCCCCGGTGCGGTGCCAGCGCTGGGCCCCGAGTTCGTACTCCTTGGTCTCCAGCTTCACATCCTGCGGGAGGACGGCCGACAGGACCTTGAGACCCTGGGCCACGACCTCCTGACCGATGCCGTCACCGGGGATCACTGCGATGTTGAGGCTGCGAGACATGAGGGGCACCCTACTCGTCGTCCCATCCCATGACACGGGGCGTCCACGTACTGGACGGTACGGGTCCACTACAGGCACCGCGGGCGCCTGACGTCCGGATCCGTCCCCGGACGCCTTCCCGGCCGGGGAGGCCGACGCCTGAAGGGGTTCAGGCGTCCGAAGGGGTTCGTGGGGCGTGGGTCGCGGTTCGCGGTTCGCGGTTCGCGGTTCGCGGGAAGCCTCGGGGTCAGTGCCCCGTGGCTCCGCCGTTGTCACGCCGGTCCAGCGCGCGCTGCAGCGCGGCGGCGGCGTTCCGGCGGTCGGATTCGGTCGTGCGAGCGGACGCGTGGCGGACGCGGCGAGCGGTCTCAGCGGGCATGGTGATCGACTCCTTGAGATCACGGGGATTTCGAGGTGCCGGATGGGGCGGTGAGCGCGCCGCAGGGGTTGCCTGCCTCGGGCACTGGCTCAGGACCGCCATTCGCTGGATCGAGCGAGACGTTCGGCTCCTACAAAGTTAGGACAGGTACGCGCTTCTGTCTCTACAAATAATCGGACTTCCTACTATCTGAGACGGAAATCATGGAACCCCCTGGTCACAGCGTTATGGCCGCATGCTCTGCAGGCCCACCACGCGCAGCAGCCGAAGCCTCTCGTACGCCGGTGTGCCGGGCCTCGCGCTGTGCACGATCAGCACCTGTCCCCGGTCCGCCCCGATCAGCACCTCGCAGTCCAGTTCGAGGAGCCCGACGACCGGATGGACGAAGCGTTTGACCGCGGCACGGCGGATCGCCACCTCGTGGCCCTCCCAGAGCGCGGCGAACTCATGGCTCACCGCCAGCAGTTCGGCGACCAGCCCCGCCGGGCCGGGATCGGCGGGCCGGGCCGCGAGCACCGCGCGGAGCTGGGCGACATGACCACGGGAGTGCTGGTCGTGGTCCTCGGGCGGGAAGAGCGAGCGGGCGGCCGGGTCGGTGAACCACTGGCGGACGATATTGCGGCCGACCGTCCCGACCGCCGGGCCCCCGGCGAGCGCCTCGGCCAGCGCGTTCTGTGCCAGCACCTCGCCCCAGTCGCTCATCACCTGCGCGGGAGCGTCGTACAGCCGGTCGAGGACCATCAGCAGTCCGGGCCGTACATGCCGGGCCGAGCCGTGGGTCGCGCGCGGCGGCTCCTCCCCCGCCAGATGGAAGAGATGGTCGCGCTCGTCCTCGCCCAGCCGCAGGGCGCGGGCGAGCGCGGTCAGCATCTGGCGTGAGGGGTGCGAGCCCCGCGACTGTTCGAGCCGGGTGTAGTAGTCGGTGGACATTCCGGTCAGCCGGGCGACCTCCTCGCGACGCAGCCCCGGCGTACGTCGGCGGGCGCCCGCCGCGAGGCCCACATCGGCGGGGCTCAGCCGCGCACGGCGGCGGCGCAGGAAGTCGGCGAGTCCGGTGCGGTCCACGCCTCCAGCATGGCCGGGCGGACGGCGCCCATCCAGTCCGTATCGAGGGAGTGCCGATCCCTGGATGGACACGGCTCTCCCGCGGCGCGAACAGGCGGCCGACGCTGGCGGCGGCCGGTCGCCGAGACCGGCCCCCGAACACCGCCTCCGCCGAGGAGAAACGTGATGCTGACGCTGGTGACAGGTTCCACGGGAGAGGTCGGGCGGCGCTTCGTTCCCCGGCTCCTCCAGCGCACTGCCGTACGGACCGGTGACACGGTCCGCGTTCTGGTCAGGGACGAGGCGCGGGCCGCGCCGTTGCGCGCGCTCGGGGCCGAGATCTCCGTAGGCGACCTGCGCGACGAGGCGACCGTCCGCGAGGCGCTCGCCGGGGCGGACGCGGTGGTGAACATCGCGGCGGCCTTCCGGGGGGTTCCGGACGCGGAGTCGTGGGAGGTCAACCGCGATGCGGCCCTCGCGCTCGGGCTGGCCGCGCTGGACGCGGGGGCGCACCGTTTCGTACAGGTCAGCACCAATCTCGCGTACGGGGCCGGGCGCGGCCGCCCCCTGGTCGAGGAGGACGGGACCGTGCCCGGCGGGTCACTCTGGGGCCCCTATCCGGCCGCGAAGGCCGAGGCGGCGGCCGGACTGCTGGCACTTCACCGGGAGCGCGGTCTCGACGTACGGATCGGGAGCCTCTCCTTCGTGTACGGGGAGGGTGATCCGCATCTGGCCCAGTCGCTGATGTGGGCCAAGGACTGGGCCGCGCACAAACGGCTCCAGATGGTGCACCACGCGGATGTCGCACAGGGGCTGCTGCGCCTGCTGTACGCGCCCGGCGCCTCCGGGCGGATGTACAACGTCTCGGACGACGCCCCCGTGTCCGCGGCCGAGTTGCACCGGCTCAACGGAGTGCCGCTGCCGGAGGGGGCGTCCGAGCGCGAAGACCCCGATCCCTGGCACGGGATGGTGTCCAATGCGCGGATCAGGGACGAGCTGGGCTTCCGGCCGCTGTACCCGTCGGTGTGGACGGCACGGGACGCGGGCGCGCTCTGATGCCCTGATCAGCCGTCGGCGGCGGGCGGGTGCCGGGGCGGGGAGCACGGCGGGTGCCAGGGCTGGGAGCACGGGAGCCTAGAGCACATCCCCGTCACGCCAGTCGAAGGTCAGCGCACCCGACCCACCCGGAATCCTGCCCCACACATACGTGGAGTCCTCCGACTCGGCGAAGTGCTCCACGCCCGCCGGCCCGAGCCCCTCGATCCGTCCGGGCCACAGCCGCCAGCCGCGCGAACGGTACAGCCCCGCCCCTTCGGGAGAGGCCGACAGGGCCCCGAAGACGTACGCCCGGTCGATGACGGCCTCCAGACTCTCCATCATTCGGCCGCCGATGCCCTGCCGTTGGCGGTCCGGGCGGACCGCCAACGCCTCGACGTATCCGACGCGGTACGACCGTCCGTCGTGCAGCACCCGGCGCATGATCACACTGCCGTGCGCGGCGAGCCCCTCGGAGTCGTACGCCAGGGCGTGGACCCCGCCCAGACCGTGGTCCCAGTCCTCTTCACTGAAGTCCCCGTCGAAGGCGACTTCCAGCATGGCGCGGATCTCTGCGAGTTCGACGGAGGTGAGTTGGGAGGTGTGGGCGGTGCGCGGCATATCAGTCATACAACAGAGCCTCGCAGGTCCCACGCGTTACACATACTCATGGCGCATCTGAGTATCCGGTCGATGGTGAGGAATCGGTCACACGGCGAGAGTTGGCCGCATGAACGGCCTCTACGCTCTCAAACCCTGGTACGCGGCCCGGCTCGCCGGAGTACGCGGCGCGCTCGCCCGGCGCGCGGTATCGCCCGACACGCTCACGGTCGCGGGTGTGGTGTGCGCGGCCGGCGCGGCGGCGGCGCTCGCCTGGCTGCCCGTGCCCCTCGCCGCGCCTCCGGTCGCCGTTCTGCTCGCGGCCCGGCTCGGCTTCGCCAATCTCGACGGCGCGCTCGCCCGTGACACCGGCCGCACCACCCGGCGGGGTGCGGTCCTCAACGAACTCGGCGACCGGGCGGCCGATCTGGTGGTCCTGGCCGGGTTTCTGACGCTGGCTCCGCTCTGGCTGGTGGCCCTGGCGGGACTGGCCGCGACCCTTCCGTCCTGGGTGTCCCTCGCGGGCGCGGCGGCGGGCGCCCCCCGCCGCAACGGCGGTCCGGTCGGCAAGACCGAGCGCTGTCTGCTGGTGATCGTCGCCGCGGCGACGGGCTGGGCGGTGCCGGTGCTGATCGTCATCGCCGTCGGGTCGGCGCTCACCGCCCTGGTCCGGCTCGGGTGGCTCTGGAAGGAGCTGGGCGCGTGATCACGCTCACATTGGCGGGTGAGGCGGCCGGGCGGGCGACCGTACTGGTCGCCGGAGCCCTCGGGGCGGGCGGCGTAGCCGTCGCCGCGCTGCCCTCGCGGGTCCGGACGCGGGCGGAGTTGCGCAGGCGCTGGCGTACCTGGGCGATCGCCGCGCCCGTGTTCCTGGGAGCGCTGTTCCTGGGCGCGGGCGGGGCGTTCGCGCTGGCGGCGGCGCTGGGCGTGATCGCGGTGAGCGAGTACGCGCGGATGGCCGGGCTGAGGCCGGCGGACCACGCCGTGCTGGCGACGGCCGCCGTCGTACTGCCCGGACTGGCGTGGCTGGCCCCCGCCGCGCTGGATCCGAGGGCGGCCGGGCCGCTGCTGCTCGCGGCCGTGCTGCCGGCGCTGCTGTCGGGCGACGACACGTCCGGATTCACCCGTGCCGCCCGTTCGGTCTTCGCGCTGCTGTGGATCCCGGTCGCGCTGACCGGCCTGGTCACGCTCGGGGAGACGGCGGTCGCGGTGGGGCTGGCGGTGGCACTCGGCGATGTGGGCGCGTGGTGCGGCGGTACGGCGCTGGGGCGGCGCGGTCCCCTGGCCCGGCGGTTGTCTCCTCTGTCGCCGAACAAGACCTGGGCGGGGGTCGTGGGCGCGGCGGCGGCGACGGGCCTGGCGCTGTTCGCCGTCGGATCGTTCTCGCTCGTGCTGTGGGCGGCGGTGCTGGCCGGCTGCGTGCTGGGCGACCTTCTGGAGTCGATGGTCAAGCGCGAGGCGGGAGTCAAGGACGCGGGCAGCTGGCTGCCGGGGTTCGGCGGGCTGCTGGACCGGATCGACTCGCTGCTGCCGGCGCTGCTGCTGACGATGGTGGTGAGCCCGTGACGAGGAACGCGCCGAAGAGGACGGAACGGCTTGTCACGGCATCGGTACCCCCGGTCGGCCCTCCCGCGGAGCGGGACCCTGGCCGGGACCGAGAGCCTGGCCGGGACCGGGACCGGGACCGGGACCGGGAGCCTGGCCGGGACCATGCGCCGAACCCGGTCCGGAACCGGAACCGCGCCCTGAACCGGGACCGGTCCGCTCCCTCCCGTACCGCTTCCCTGCTGCGACGCGCACTGTGGTGGTTCGTCCTCACCCTCACCGGCGGGATCGAGCGGCGGGGACGGCTGCCGCGCGGTGGCTGCGTCGTCGTCGCCAACCACTCGTCGCACGCCGACACCGCCGCGCTGCTGGCCGCGCTCGACGCCCGCCACACCCCCGCGATCGGCGCGGCTGCCGACTACTGGTTCGCCTCTCCGTGGCGCAGCCGTGTCTGCCGCAGGCTCGCCTCCGGGTTCCCGGTCCGGCGCACGGGAGGCGGAATGGACGATCTCCTGGCCATGGCGGACGAGTTGCGCGCCGGGCGCGCGGTCGTCCTCTTCCCCGAGGGCACCCGCGGTGGCGACGGCTCGGTGGGCTCCTTCCACCGGGGTGCGCTGGTGCTGGCCGAGCGGGCGGGCGTGCCGGTGGTGCCCGTCGGCATCGCGGGCACGGACCGCCTGCTGCCGAAGCACGGACGGCTGCGGTCATCGCTCGTACGGGTGCGGATCGGTGAGCCTCTGCCGCCGTCGGTCACTCCGGACGAGGCACGGGACGCGGTCGCCGCGCTGCATCGCCGTACGAACGCGGAGTCCCTGCGGGACTCGTCGGCGCGTCGGCGGATCGCCTCGGTCGCCGCCTCGCGCCGATGGCTGCCGATCGCCTTCGTCTGGGCCTTCGCCGAGGCGCTGAGCTGGCCGCTCATGCCCGAACTGCTGCTGGCCGCCGCCTGCGTGGCGGCCCCGTACGCGGCCCTGCGCCTCTCGCTGACCGCGCTGGCGGGCAGTCTCGCGGGTTCACTCCTGGCTCTTCAGCTCGCGGGCGCGGGTGTGGGGCTGCCCGCCCCGCTGACGACGGACCGGATGCGGGCCGAGGCCCGGCACCAGCTGGCGCTCGAATCGGCGGACGCGGTACGGCATCAGCCGTGGAACGGCATCCCGTTCAAGGTGTACGCGGCCGAGGCCGGCCGTGCGGACGTCCCGGCGGGCGACTGGCTGGCGTCGGCCGCGGCGGCGCGCGGCTCCCGGACGCTGACGGTGGGACTGGCGTTCGCGGCGCTGGGGGTGCTGCTGCGGCGCTACCGCCGGTACTACCCGGTGTATCTGGCGCTGCTGGGCGGCGGGTTCGTCCTCGGTCTGTCGCTGATCGTGTCGGGCTGGCGCTGACGCCCCCTCCGCGCGTACCGCTACGGAAAGTCCCGCCGTCACCGGTACGGGAAGTCCCACACCGGGCTGCGCAGGCCGATCGACTGGATGTAGCCGCCGGGACGTCCGGTGCCGTGGTTCACACGGGCGGTCGCCGGAAGGAACTCCGCCACATCATCTCTCGGGTACCCGAAGAGGTCGACCCCGTTGTGGACCACCGGGGCGAGCGCCGGGCAGGTCGGTTCGGCGCCCGTGGCATCACGGGCGACCCGGGCAAGCTCCACATAGCCGACGCCCTTGGTGTGCGGGCCGCCGGTCGCGCCCCAGACCTGGATCCCCAGCCCCAGGTACTCGCCGCGGAACGCCCACGCCGCACCGTGGACAGTCCCCGGGCGGACTTCGCAGATCATCGAGACCGCCCACTGCGCGGCGTACTCGCTCATGCCAAAACGCAGAGTGCCGACCTGGTGCGGCAGCACCATTCCGGTTCCGGGCAGGAGTTCGAACACGACCCAAGTCTCCCACCGGCTCCCCCCGTTCTTCCCACCACATTGATCCGGTGTTCAGTTCATCACAGACACCGGGGGCCACACGGCTCCCACCGGCTCCCCGGCGAATCGGACGGCATCCACCCCTTACTCGCGCAACCCATCAGTTGCACCTCCCGCATCGACGTGCAACCATTGAGTAGCACATCACTCAAGGAGGCATGGATCATGAGCAAGGACCGCATCGAGAAGGAGATCACCATCGCCGCGCCCGTCGAGCGCGTCTGGGCGGTGCTCACCGAGCCGGAGCATGTCGGCTCCTGGTTCGGGCAGGGCGAGCCGACCCCGGTCGATCTGCGCCCCGGCGGCACGATGTTCCTGGACCACGGAGAGTTCGGGCAGTTCCCGACGACGATCGTCGAGGTGGACCCGCCCACCCGCTTCGCCTACCGCTGGGCGTCCGCGTACCCCGGCGAACAGGCGGTGGACGGCAATTCGACGCTGGTGGAGTTCACCCTCACCCCGGTCGGCGACGGCACGCATCTGCGGGTCGTGGAGACCGGCTTCGCCTCGATCGTCATCCCGGAGGACCGGATGGACACGGCGTCGTACAAAAGCCACGAAGGCGGCTGGGCCGAACAGGTTGTCAACATCCAGAAGTACGCGGAACAGCCGCCGGCATGACGGACGGCACGGCACAGCACGGCAGGGACCGCGCGGACCCGGACCCCCCGGCCCGGGACCCCGGGGCCCCTCCCCCGGCGACCCGTTCTCCGGAAGCCGACCGCCCCGACGCGGCACCCGACGCCTCACGGGCCGTCGACGCCCAGGAGTCCGTGGCCTCCGAGGTCCTGTCGGCGCTCGCCGATCCGACCCGACGCCGCATCCTCGACGCGCTCGCCGCCCACGGCCGGGCGACCGCCACCGTCCTGGCGGCGGAACTCCCGGTGAGCCGACAGGCGATCGTCAAGCATCTCGCGATCCTCACCCGCGCCGGTCTGGTCGTGGGCCGACGCGAGGGCCGCGAGGCGCGGTACACGGTTCTGCCGGAGCGCCTCAACGCCACGGCCCGCTGGATGAACCGGGTCGCGTCCGACTGGGACTCCCGGCTGTCGGCGATCAAACGTCTGGCGGAACAAGAGCCGCCCTCCGACGTCTGACCGCCGGACCGCCCGGCCGGCATCGCGTCGCCGACCGGACAGCGGCCGACCGCGGTGGAGCGGCCGGGGCCCGCGCCGAACGATCCCCCGCCCGCGACCGCCCCGTTCACCGCCCGCCGGCCCTGAGTGCGGTGCCCGCGAGAGCAGTCGCCGCACCGTGGGCGGGCGGCCAGGACGGCCGCCCGCCCTCCCCTGACCGGGGCGGACAGCAGGTCAGGGCGTGACGGTGAAACCGTGCTTCTTGCCCAGCGCCGTCAGGGACTTGGCGCCGGGGATGCCGTCGGCCGCAGCGCCCGTGTAGCCGAGCCGCCGCTGCCACGCCGCGTACGCCGTCTTGGTGACCGTGCCGAAATGACCGTCGAGATAGGTCTTCGCCAGCAGCCCTGCGTCGACGAGCGCCGCCTCCACGGTCCGCACACCCGGGTACGAGACCGGTGTGCCCTTCTTCGCGGGATCGGTGCGCGCGGCCGTGATCAGCCTGGAGAGGTCGACGACCGGGAGCTTCGGCGGGACCGGGGGCTTGGGCTTCACGGGCGGTTTCGGCGCGCCTCCCTTCAGGCGGTCGGCGATACGGGCGCGCATGGAGTCCATGGTGAAACCGCGGGGGTCGATCTTGCCGGGCTGCCATTCGAGATGGCCGATGACCGACCGGGAGGACCAGCCGTGGACGCGGCAGATCGCGGCGGACGCCTTCTCGATCGCCTCCAGCTGGACGGCGGGCCACGGGTCCTTCCCGTCACCGAGGTTCTCGCACTCGAAGCCGTAGAAGTGACGGTTGCCGTCGACCGTCGCCTCGTTGTCCGCCGGCAGGGCGCGCTCGGCGATCACGGCAGCCAGCACGTCGTCGTCGCCCAGACCGGCGTGGTTCGCGCGGCCGAAGCCGACGAGGTGCACGGTGCCGTCCTTGGCGATCATGCCGTGGCACAGCGGGCCCGGCAGACCCGAGTACCCGTCGCGCACGATCCTCACGGTGTCCGCCGTACCGCGCGTGACCGTGTGATGGATCATCACCCCGTGCACCGGACCCCACGGCCCCTTGCTGTTCCGGTTGCGGGCACGCCAGTTACCGACCTCGACGACCTTGAGACCTTCCGCGCGCAGCTCGGCCAGAAGTCGGTCAGGGGACATGGGAGACGACATAGGCGTCCTTTCGGCTCAGCCGGGCGAAGGGCGGGCAACCCGCACCGCGTCCGGACAATATGGGTATGACATCTCCTTCTATGAAACGACCCCGACTCCGGCCGGATGACAGCGGGGTGAGGGTTGGTCAGCTCGCACGACCGTGCCGGGGTGAAAAACGGCGGTCCCCACGGGCGCGCGACCGGGACGCGCGGCCAGCGCGCGACCGGGGCTGGGAGCGGGGCTGGGAGCGGTAGGGGTACGGGCGCGCGCGGGTCCGTGGACCGCGCGCGGGTCGTGGACCGGGGGCGCGCGGCCGGGACCGGGGGCCGCTCGCCGTGCGGTCGGGCCGTTCACGCGCTCCGCGGTACGAGCCCCATGGAAACCGCCCCCGTTCCGGCGCGGGGGGCCGAAGCGGGGGCGGTGACTGGGTGGACGACCTCGGCGGTCAGCCCATGTGGGGGTACGGGTACTCGGTCGGAGGCACCAGGGTCTCCTTGATCGCGCGGGTCAGCGTCCAGCGCATCAGGTTCTGCGGCGCGCCCGCCTTGTCGTTGGTGCCCGACGCCCGGCCGCCGCCGAAGGGCTGCTGGCCGACCACGGCACCGGTCGACTTGTCGTTGATGTAGAAGTTGCCCGCGGCGTAGCGCAGCTTCTCCATCGTGTGGGCGGCGGCGGCCCGGTCGTTCGCGATGACCGAGCCGGTCAGCGCGTACGCCGACACCGACTCCATCTGCTCCAGCATGGCGTCGTACCCGTCGGCCGACTCGTCGTCGTACACGTGCACCGCGAGGAAGGGGCCGAAGTACTCGGTCGTGAAGACCTCGTTGGCCGGGTCCGAGCACACGACGACCGTCGGGCGGACGAAGTAGCCGACCGAGTCGTCGTACGTGCCGCCGGCGACGATCTCACACGTCGGGTCGGACTTCGCTCGGTCGATCGCGGCCTTGTTCTTCGCGAAGGCGCGCTCGTCGATCACCGCGCCGATGAAGTTCGACAGATCGGTCACGTCACCCATCGTGAGCCCGTCGACCTCCGCCGCGAACTCCTCCTTGAAGCCGGAGTTCCAGATGGACGCGGGGATGTACGCACGGGAGCTGGCCGAGCACTTCTGGCCCTGGTACTCGAAGGATCCGCGGGTCAGGGCCGTCTTCAGCACGGCGCGGTCGGCGCTCGGGTGGGCGACGACGAAGTCCTTGCCGCCCGTCTCGCCGACGATCCGCGGGTAGGAGCGGTACTTCTCGATGTTCTCGCCGACCGTCTTCCACAGGTGCTGGAAGGTCCGGGTCGAGCCGGTGAAGTGGATACCGGCCAGCTCGGGGTGGTTCAGCGCCACCTCGGAGACGGTGATGCCGTCGCCCGTCACGAGGTTGATGACGCCCTTGGGCAGCCCCGCCTCCTCCAGCAGCCGCATCAGCAGCACGGCGGCGTGCGTCTGCGTCGGGGACGGCTTCCACACCACGACATTGCCCATCAGCGCCGGGGCGGTCGGCAGATTGCCCGCGATCGCGGTGAAGTTGAACGGCGTGATCGCGTACACGAAGCCTTCGAGCGGACGGTGGTCGAGCCGGTTCCAGACGCCGGGCGAGTTGGCGGGGGGCTGCTCGGCGAGCAGCTCGCGGGCGTACGCCACATTGAAGCGCCAGAAGTCGACCAGTTCGCACGGCGTGTCGATCTCCGCCTGCTGAGCCGTCTTGGACTGCCCGAGCATGGTGGAGGCGGCGAGCGTCTCGCGCCAGGGGCCGGCCAGCAGCTCGGCCGCGCGCAGGATGATCGCGGCGCGGTCGTCGAAGGACATCGCGCGCCAGGCGGGAGCGGCGGCCAGCGCGGCGTCGACCGCGTCCTGGGCGTCCTGCCGGGTCGCCCCGGCGAAGGTGCCGATCACCGCGCGGTGGTTGTGCGGCTGGACGACGTCGACCCGCTCGCCGCCGCCCATCCGCCGTACGCCGCCGATCGTCATCGGCAGCTCGATCGGGTTCTCGGCCAGCTCCTTGAGCTTGGCCTCCAGACGGACGCGCTCCGGGCTGCCCGGCGCATAGGATCGGACCGGCTCGTTGACCGGGGCGGGGACCTGGGTTACAGCGTCCATGACGGGCGACATCTCCTTCATCAGTAGGTCTGTGGGGCGGGGTGGCTCAGCCGCGGCCGGCCAGCGAACGGAGGAAGAACGCCAGGTTGGCGGGGCGCTCGGCGAGCCGGCGCATGAAGTACCCGTACCAGTCGGTCCCGTACGCGATGTAGACACGGACCCGGTGCCCCTCGGCGGCCAGCCGGTGCTGCTCGGCCTCCCGGATGCCGTACAGCATCTGGAACTCGTAGTCGTCGAGTTTGCGGCCGGCGCGGCGGGCGAGTTCCTGGCCGATGGAGATGACACGCGGGTCATGGGACCCGATCATCGGATACCCCTCCCCGTCCATCAGGATCCGCAGACAGCGGATGTACGCCTTGTCGACCTCGGCCTTGTCCAGGTACGCGACGGACGCGGGCTCCTTGTACGCGCCCTTGACCAGCCGTACGCGCGAGCCGGCGGCGGCCAGCGCCCGGCAGTCGTCCTCGGTGCGGAAGAGATACGACTGGACGACGGCCCCGGTCTGCGGAAAGCGCTCACGCAGATCGGCGTGGATCGCGAGCGTCGAGTCGACCGTGGTGTGGTCCTCCATGTCGAGCGTGACGGTGGTGCCGATCTCGGCGGCGGCCTCGACGACCGGGGTCACGTTCCGCAGCGCGAGATCGTGTCCGCCGGACAGGGCCTGCCCGAACGACGACAGCTTGACCGACATCTCGGCGCGGGTGCCGAGACCGAGCGGCTTGAGCGCCTGGATCAGCTCCAGATACGCGTCACGGGCGCGGAGCGCCTCCGCCGGGTCGGTGATGTCCTCGCCGAGCACGTCGAGGGTGATCTCCAGGCCACCGGCGGCGGTCGCCTGGACGACGGGAACCGTCTCCTGGACCGACTCACCGGCGATGAACCGGCTCACCACGGGTTTGGTGAGCGGAGCGGCCGAGACGACACGGCGCATCCTGTCGCTGCGCGAGGCGGCGAGGATCACGGGACCCAGCACGGGGACCTCCATGGAGACGTACGAACCGAGCCGAGGGGACCGAGGGGAAGCCGGTCCGGAACGGCACGGAGAACCACCGTGAAATCTAAGGATGGCTCCGATCCTCTGCCATCGACAGCTGTCACGCATCCGTGGCCGGGATCTCAGACATATGTCTGAAGGGGGGTGGGAGACATGCCAGAATGTCCGGGTGAAGGGCGATTACCAGGACCTGGTCGATGAGATCTCGGCTCTGCTGGCGGCCCCGGCGACGCTGGAGAACCGCGATTTCGGGCTGATCGCGTTCGGCGCCCAGGACAGCGACAACACCTTCGACGAATCGACCCTGGACCCGGTCCGCACCCGGTCGATCATGACCAGGAAGTCCACGCCCGCCGTCCGCGCCTGGTTCGAGGGCTTCGGCATCGCACACGCGACGGGCCCGGTCCGTATCCCGGCCGCCCCGGACGCGGGGGTGTTCCGGGACCGGATCTGCCTTCCGGTACGCCATCGGGGCATCGTGCTCGGATACGTCTGGCTGCTGGACACCAGCCCCGGCCCCACGGACGCGGCCCTTACGGCCGCCATGGAGGTCGCGGCGAGGATCGGCACCCTGCTGGCGGACGAGGAACGCGCGGGCGCGGACCTCTCCCGCGAACTGCGGGCGGTCCTGACGGCGGAGCACGGCTGGCAGTACGACATGGCGGTCGCCGCTCTCCGTGACGCCCTCGGCGGTCCCGACCGCGGCACGAGCGGCCCGCACGCGGTGGTGTGCGTGGCCCCCTGGCCCACGGACGACTCTCCTGCGGCGAGGTCGCTGCCGGGGGTGGCGGCGCTGTGCACGATCCGCCTGTCCGGGCTCCCCGGCGGGAGTGCCCCGTCCGCCGCTCTGGCGCCGACCGCACCGCCACACACGGCCGCACCGGCCGAGCGGCCCCAGCCGGGGCACACCGCGGCGGATCACACGGGAACCGCGCGGACGCCTCCGGTGGCCGCGGCGGACCGCGCCCGTCCGGTACGGCCGACGGCCCACCCGACGGCCCACCCGCAGGGAGAGCCCTCGCCCGAACCCGGCTCCTCGGCCGACCCGGCCGGCCCAGCCCACCCGGCCGAAGCGCCCCCCGGGGGCGACGCGGGGGACGGCGCACACGCACTGGCCGTCCTCGTACGCCTCCGGGCCCTGGACACGCCCGCACCCGCGCTGACCGCCGCCGAACGGCTGCTGCCGGCCGCGCCCGGAGCCACCGCCGGTCTCGCGGCCCCGCGCCAGGGCCTCACGGACCTCAACACGGCCTGGCGGGAAGCGGCCGCGGCATCCCGCGCCGCACGGTCCGAACCCCGGCTCGGCCCGGTGGCACGCTGGTCCGGCATCGGCCCGTACCGCATGCTGACGTCCCTGCCCGGCCACGCGGCCGACGACCCCGCCGTCCGCCCCCTGCTGGACCCCGCCCACTCCCTGCTGGCCCGCACCGCCGAGGTCTTCCTCGACCGCGCCGGCCAGGCGGGCCGTACGGCGTCCGCCCTCGGCATCCACCGCCAGACGCTCTACTACCGGCTCTCCCGCGTCGAACAGCTCACCGGCCTCGACCTCTCGGACGGCCAGGACCGCCTGTTGCTCCATATGGCTCTGAAGACGGCCCGGCTGTAGCGGCTCCGTAGCCCGCGCCGCGGGAAGCCTGCGGGAACCGAGCCGCGCGTACGGCAAGAGCCCGGCTCGTGCGAGCCGGGCTCTTGCCGTACGACGCGATCTCCGATGAGAGGCCCCTCCGGAGAGATCAGTCCGGACGGATCAGTCCGGACGGATCAGTCGAATGGATCAGTCGGATGGATCAGTCGGAGAGGTTCACCGAACGCGCCGAAGCCGCGCCGATCTCCTCCGCGATCTCCGCCAGCACCTGCTGCGGAACGGTGTCGTCCACCGTCAGGACGACCAGCGCCTCGCCGCCCTCCTCGGCGCGCGAGACCTGCATGCCCGCGATGTTCAGACCCGCCTCGCCGAGGATCCGGCCGACCGTGCCGACGACGCCGGGACGGTCCTCGTAACGCAGGACGAGCATGTGGTCGGCGAGGGCCAGATCCACATCGTGCTCACCGATGGCGACGATCTTCTGAAGGTGCTTGGGACCCGCCAGCGTGCCCGCCACCGAGACCTCCTCGCCGTCCGCGAGCGTGCCGCGCACGGTGACCACATTACGGTGGTCGGGGGACTCCGAGCTGGTGGTCAGCCGCACCTCGACCCCGCGCTCCTGCGCGAAGAGCGGGGCGTTGACATACGACACGGTCTCGTCGACGACATCCTCGAACACGCCCTTGAGCGCGGACAGTTCGAGCACCTTGACGTCGTGCTGGGTGATCTCGCCGTACACCTCGACGTCGAGCCTGACGGCGACCTCGCCCGCGAGCGCGGTGAAGATCCGGCCGAGGCGCTCGGCCAGCGGCAGTCCGGGCTTCACGTCCTCGGCGATGACCCCGCCCTGGACGTTCACCGCGTCCGGGACCAGCTCGCCCGCGAGCGCGAGCCGCACGGAACGGGCGACGGCGATGCCCGCCTTCTCCTGGGCCTCGTCCGTGGACGCGCCGAGGTGCGGGGTGCACACGACCTGGTCGAACTGGAAGAGCGGGGAGTCGGTGCACGGCTCCTTCGCGTACACGTCGAGACCCGCTCCCGCGACCCGGCCCTCCTTGAGCGCCGAGTACAGCGCCTCCTCGTCCACGATCCCGCCGCGCGCGGCGTTGACGATACGGACGGTCGGCTTGACCTTGTGCAGCGCCTCGTCGCCGATCAGACCCAGCGTCTCGGGCGTCTTGGGCAGGTGCACGGTGATGAAGTCGGAGACCTCCAGCAGCTCGTCGAGCGAGAGCAGCTTGACGCCCATCTGCGCGGCGCGCGCCGGCTGGACGTAGGGGTCGTACGCGACGATCTTCATCCCGAAGGCGGACATCCGCTGGGCGACGAGCACGCCGATACGGCCGAGGCCGACGACGCCGAGGGTCTTCTCGGCCAGCTCGACGCCGGTGTACTTGGAGCGCTTCCACTCGCCGTTCTTCAGCGCGGTGTTGGCCTGGGGGATGTTGCGCGCGGTGGCGACCAGCAGACCGCAGGCCAGCTCGGCGGCGGTGACGATGTTCGACGTCGGGGCGTTGACGACCATCACGCCGGCCTTGGTGGCGGCGGAGACGTCGACGTTGTCCAGTCCGACGCCGGCACGGGCGACGACCCGCAGCTTCCGCGCGGCGGCGATCGCCTCGGCGTCGACCTTGGTGGCGGAGCGGACGAGGATGGCGTCCACATCGGCGATCGCGGGAAGCAGCTCCGCGCGGTCGGCGCCGTTGCAGTGACGGATCTCGAAGTCCGGCCCGAGCGCGTCCACGGTGGCGGGCGAAAGCTCTTCGGCGATCAGTACGACGGGTTTACGGGCAAGCTCAGCGCTCACAAGGTCCTCACAAGTCCATGGGGGCCCCTCCCGTGCTGGCAGCAGCCACGGGGGAGGACGGCCGTCCCGACGGCCGCGGGCGATGGAGGGGGCTAGCCGCGAAGACGCACGACGCTGTGGGCCTGACGCGTGTTGTTGAGAAGTGTAGTGGTGCGTCGGGACCTGTTCTGCGCCTTCTCGGCAGGATCACCCTTCCGTGGCTGGACGGAGTGGCGAAGCCGAGCCCCCGGGGCCGGGTTTCTCCAGGGTGTTCACACGGCGAAGGGCCGGGACTGCCGTCCCGGCCCCCGCCCGCGGCTCACGCCTCGTCGTTGTCGACCCAGCTCATGAGCTTGCGCAGCTCCTTGCCCGTGGTCTCCAGCAGGTGGTTCTCGTCCTGCGTCTTGTACTCGTTGTACTTCTTCAGACCGCCGTGGTACTCGTCCATCCAGTTGCGGGCGAAGGTACCGTCCTGGATCTCGGCGAGGATCTTCTTCATCTCGGCCTTGGTCTGGTCGGTGATGATGCGGGGGCCGGTGACGTAGTCGCCCCACTCGGCGGTCTCGGAGACCGACCAGCGCATCTTCTCCAGGCCGCCCTCGTACATGAGGTCCACGATCAGCTTCAGCTCGTGGAGGCACTCGAAGTACGCGATCTCGGGCTGGTAGCCGGCCTCGACCAGGGTCTCGAAGCCCGCCTTCACCAGCGCGGACGTGCCACCGCACAGCACGGCCTGCTCGCCGAAGAGGTCGGTCTCGGTCTCCTCGGTGAAGGTCGTCTTGATGACGCCGGCGCGGGTGCCGCCGATGCCCTTGGCGTACGAGAGGGCCAGCGCGAAGGCGTTGCCGGTGGCGTCCTGCTCGACGGCGGCGATGCACGGAACGCCGCGGCCCTCCTCGTACTGGCGGCGGACGAGGTGGCCCGGTCCCTTGGGGGCGACCATGGCGACGTCGACGCCGGCCGGGGGCTTGATGAAGCCGTAACGGATGTTCAGGCCGTGGCCGAAGAAGAGCGCGTCGCCGTCCTTCAGGTTCGCGGCGATGGACTCCTCGTAGACCTGGCCCTGGATCGGGTCCGGGACCAGGATCATGATGACGTCGGCCTCGGCGGCGGCCTCGGCGGGGGTCACCACGCGCAGCCCCTGCTCCTCGGCCTTCTTCTTGGACTTGGAGCCCTCGTGCAGGCCGACGCGGACGTCGACGCCCGAGTCACGGAGCGACAGCGCGTGGGCGTGGCCCTGGCTGCCGTATCCGATGACCGCGACCTTGCGGTTCTGGATGATGGAAAGGTCGGCATCGTCGTCGTAGAACAGCTCGGCCACTGGGATATCTCCTTGGGGTGCAGATGTTGCGTCCCACCGTACGGCGGGAGAGGGCGGAAGAGTTTTCGGGTCTCGCTATGCGAACGGGAAGACGCGGCGGGGCCGGCCGCGAGGGCCGGCGAGCCGGCTAGGCGCTGCGGTCGAGGGCGCGCAGGGAGCGGTCCGTGATGGAACGGGCGCCGCGCCCTATGGCGATCGTGCCGGACTGCACCAGCTCCTTGATGCCGAACTGCTCCAGCATCTTGAGCATGGCCTCCAGCTTGTCACTCGAACCGGTGGCCTCGATGGTGACCGCCTCGGGGGCGACGTCCACGGTCTTGGCGCGGAACAGCTGGACGATCTCCACGATCTGGGAGCGGGTCTCGTTGTCCGCGCGGACCTTCACGAGGACCAGTTCGCGCTGGATCGCGGCGCTGGGCTCCAGCTCGACGATCTTCAACACGCTGACCAGCTTGTTGAGCTGCTTGGTGACCTGTTCGAGTGGCAGGTCCTCGACATTGACCACGATGGTGATGCGGGAGATGTCGGGGTGCTCGGTGACGCCGACGGCGAGCGAGTCGATGTTGAAGCCTCGGCGGGAGAACAGGGCGGCGATCCGGGCGAGGATGCCTGGCGTGTTCTCGACCAGGACGGAGAGCGTGTGCTTGGACATGGGTGGTCTCTCGTCTCTTCTCTCTACTCGCTCAGTCGTCTTCGTTGTCGCCGAAGTCGGGGCGGGCGCCGCGCGCGGCCATGATCTCGTCGTTGGAGGTGCCGGCGGCGACCATCGGCCAGACCATGGCGTCCTCGTGCACGATGAAGTCGATCACGACGGGCCGGTCGTTGATCGCGTTGGCCTCGGCGATGACCTTGTCCAGCTCGTCCGGGGACTCGCAGCGGATGGCGTGGCAGCCCATGGCCTCGGACAGTTTGACGAAGTCCGGGACGCGGGTGCCCGCGCTGGGCTCCTTGCCGGAGGCTTCGGGGCCGGAGTGCAGGACGGTGTTGGAGTAGCGCTGGTTGTAGAAGAGGGTCTGCCACTGGCGGACCATCCCGAGCGCGCCGTTGTTGATGATGGCGATCTTGACCGGGATGTTGTTGAGCGCGCAGGTGGTGAGTTCCTGATTGGTCATCTGGAAGCAGCCGTCGCCGTCGATGGCCCAGACGGTGCGCTCCGGGGCGCCCGCCTTGGCGCCCATCGCGGCCGGGACCGCGTATCCCATCGTTCCGGCGCCGCCGGAGTTCAGCCAGGTGGCGGGCTTCTCGTAGTTGATGAAGTGGGCGGCCCACATCTGGTGCTGGCCCACCCCGGCGGCGAAGATGGTTCCGTCGGGGGCGAGTTCGCCGATGCGCTGGATGACCTGCTGCGGGGAGAGGCTGCCGTCGCCGGGCTGGTCGTAGCCGAGCGGGTAGGTCTCGCGCCAGCGGTTCAGATCGTTCCACCACGCGGTGTAGTCACCGGTGTGACCCTCGCTGTGCTCGGCCTGGACGGCCTGGACGAGATCGGCGATGACCTCGCGGGCGTCCCCGACGATCGGGACGTCGGCGGTGCGGTTCTTGCCGATCTCGGCCGGGTCGACATCGGCGTGGACGATCTTGGCGTACGGGGCGAAGCTGTCGAGCTTGCCGGTGACGCGGTCGTCGAAGCGGGCTCCGAGGGCGACGATCAGGTCGGCCTTCTGCAGCGCGGTGACGGCGGTGACCGAACCGTGCATGCCCGGCATTCCCACATGCAGCGTGTGGCTGTCGGGGAATGCGCCCAGCGCCATCAGGGTGGTGGTGACGGGGGCTCCGGTGAGTTCCGCGAGGACCTTCAGCTCGGCGGTGGCGCGGGCCTTGAGGACTCCGCCGCCGACGTACAGGACCGGGCGCTTGGCCTGGACGATCAGCTTGGCGGCCTCGCGGATCTGCTTGGCGTGCGGCTTGGTGACCGGACGGTAGCCGGGCAGGTCCAGGGCGGGCGGCCAGCTGAACGTGGTCCGCGCCTGGAGGGCGTCCTTGGCGATGTCGACCAGGACGGGTCCGGGACGGCCCGTGGAGGCGATGTGGAACGCCTCGGCGATGGTGCGCGGGATGTCCTCGGCCTTGGTGACCAGGAAGTTGTGCTTGGTGATCGGCATGGTGATGCCGACGATGTCCGCTTCCTGGAAGGCATCGGTGCCGATCGCCTTGGAGGCCACCTGACCGGTGATCGCGACCATGGGAACGGAGTCCATGTGGGCGTCGGCGATCGGGGTGACCAGATTGGTCGCGCCGGGGCCCGAGGTGGCCATGCAGACGCCGACCTTGCCGGTGGCCTGCGCGTATCCGGTGGCCGCGTGGCCCGCGCCCTGCTCGTGACGGACGAGGATGTGCCGGACCTTGGTGGAGTCCATCATCGGGTCGTACGCGGGAAGGATGGCGCCGCCGGGGATGCCGAATACGGTGTCGGCCCCCACTTCCTCAAGAGAGCGGATGAGTGACTGCGCGCCCGTGACGTGCTCAACTGCGGCGGTCGGCTGTCCGCCTGTACGGGCCCGCGGCTGGGGATGGTGGGCCCCGGTGGCCTGCTCGGTCATCGGCATTCTCTTCTCGAAGCAGAGGGTTGACGCTGAAGGGTTCTGCGGGGGTGTCGCCGGTGGTACTGCTGGGGGTTTTGCCAGGTGTTCTTATGATTTGACACAGGTGCCGGTGCAACAAAAAACCCCTCGTGCCGTGAGGCAAGCGAGGGGAGCGCGTCGGGAGGAGTCTGCGGGAGTCCTGCGGAGTCCCGCTCAGCCGACGCGCTTTCCAAGTACGAGAATTCGGGTGCGCATGGCAAAGACCCTCTCTCCCACGCGCCACCACTGTCAAGCCGGTGGGACACGCGTCTCATTATGTGAGCCGTTGTGGGGTCCGAACGAGCCACCCGGCGCGCCCGCGGTCAGCGCGGGCAGGGCGACCCCTCCGGGTACCGGAAAATCCTCCCTGACCAGGGCTCTGCGCAGACGGTACTCGTCCAGCGCGCCGGAGAAGGCCATGCCCTGGGCGTGTGTGCATCCCATGGCGCGCAAGGCGGTCACCTGCTCGGGAACGTCCACTCCGTCGGCCACGGACTGCATCCCCAGGTCGCCGGCGATCCGGAGCAGCCCACTGGTGATCTTGTGGAGCCGGGCGGACTCGACGATCCCCTCGATCAGTCCGCGGTCCAGTTTCACCACGTCCACCGGGAGTCTGCGCAGGGCGTTGATGGCCGCGTAGCCGCTGCCGAAGCCGTCGAGCGCGATGCGGACGCCGAGCCGCCGCAGGGCGACGAGCCGGGGTTCGAGCTCGTCGAAGGAGATCCGGGGGTCGCTGTCGGCCAGCTCGATGATCAGCCCTCCGGACGGCAGTCCGTGCCGGGTGAGGAGGGCTTCGACGCTGCCGAGCGGCAGCGATCGGTCCAGGAGTCTGCGGGCGGAGAGCCGGACCGTCACGGGTACCTGGTGGCCGAGTCTGCCGCGCTCGGCGGCCTGCTCCACGGCCTCCTCCAGCAGCCAGCGGCCCAGCTCGGCGGTGCGGTCGTTGTCCTCGGAGACCCGCAGGAACTCCGCCGGGGTGAAGAGGAGGCCCTGCGCCGAGCGCCATCGCGCCTGGGCGGCGACGGCGTCGACCCGCCCTGTGACGAGGCTCACCACGGGCTGGTGCAGCAGCGCGAACTCGCCCTGGTGGAGGGCGCTGCGCAGCCGGGCGGCCAGTTCGGAGCGCCGGACCACCTCGGCCTGCATCTGGGGCGCGTACAGCTCGACGCGGTCCTTGCCGCCGGCCTTGGCCCGGTACATGGCGAGGTCGGCGTTGCGCATCAGGTCGGTGGGGGTGATGGAGGGTTCGGCGAAGGCGACGCCGATGGAGGCGGCGACCCGGACGTCGTTTCCGTCGATGCGGTACGGCTGGGAGAGGGTGAGCCGCAGCCGGTCGGCGATCTCGACGGCCCGGGCCTCGCGGACGGCCCGATCCCGGCCGCCGTCGCCGAGGATGAGGGCCGCGAACTCGTCGCCGCCGAGCCGGGCGGCGGTGTCGCCCGACCGTACGGAGTCGGCGAGCCGTGCGGCGGCCATCACCAGCAGTTCATCGCCCGCTTGGTGGCCGAGCCGGTCATTGACGCCCTTGAAGCCGTCGAGGTCGATGAAGAGCACGGCGGCACCCTGATCGGCGGAGCGACGGCCGCCGAGCGCCTGGCGGACGCGCTTGGTGAACAGGGCCCGGTTGGGCAGGTCGGTGAGCGGGTCGTGCTCGGCGTTGTGCTGGAGCTGGGCCTGGAGCCTGACCCGTTCGGTGACATCGCGGCTGTTGAAGATCAGTCCGCCCTGATGGCGGTTGACCGTGGACTCCACGTTGAGCCAGTCGCCGCTGCCTGATCTGAAACGGCACTCGATCCGGGTGGTGGGCTCTTCCGCGGGCGGGGAGGCGAGAAACCGCCGGACCTCGTGGACGACCCCCCCGAGGTCCTCGGGGTGGATGAGGCAGGCCAGCTCGGAACCGATCAGGTCCTCGGCCTCGCGTCCGTAGACGCCGGAGGCGGCGGGGCTCACATAGCGCAGCACCCCGGTGGGTGCGGCGATCATGATGACATCGCTGGATCCCTGTACCAGGGAGCGGAAGTGGTTCTCCTTCTGCGCCAGTTCATGGGTGAGCGCGATGTTGTCGAGGAGCATGATCCCCTGCCGTACGACCAGGGCGAGCACGACCGTACAGCCGGTGAGGACGACGACGCGGTCGACCCTGCGGCCTTCGACAACGTTGTAGAGGATGCCGAGCGTGCAGACTGCCGCGGCGAGGTAGGGGGTGAGGGCGGACAGCGAGCCGGCGACCGGGCGGGTGGGGTGGCGCGGGCCGCGCGGTGGTCTGGCCGCCTCGGCGGGGCGGCGCGCTCCCCAGGGCGCGTAGGCGAGGAGCAGCGATCCGGCGAACCAGCCGGCGTCCAGGAGCTGGCCCGAGCGGTAGCTCTCCCGTAGCAGCGGGGAGGTGAACAGCGCGTCGCACAGTACGGTCAGGGCGAGTGCGGCGATGGCGGTGTTGATCGCCGAGCGGTTGGCGGCCGAGCGCCGGAAGTGCAGCGCGAGCACCATGCTGACCAGCACGATGTCGAGCAGGGGATAGGCGAGGGAGAGCGCGGCGGGCGCCACGTTCTCGCCACTTGACTCCGCGGTGTGGGCGAGCGCGAGGCTCCACGAGATGGTGAGCAGCGAGCCGCCGATCAGCCAGGCGTCGAGACCGAGGCAGATCCAGCCGGCCTTGGTGACCGGCCTTTTGGCGAGCACGAGGAGGCCGACGATGGCCGGCGGCGCGAAGCAGAGGAAGAACAGATCGGCGATGGAGGGGCTCGGTACCTCACGGTCCAGAACGACCTCGTACCACCCCCAGACCGCGTTCCCCACCGACGCCATGGCGGAGGAGAGCGCGAAGAGCAGCCAGGCGGGCCGCAGCCGACGCGGCGCCTTCCTGGCGTAGAGAAAGCAGGAGACGGCGGCGGCCAGCGCGCCGGCACTGAGACCGAAGTCACCCATGATCAGGGCGAGTTCGGAGCTGCCCCAGCCGAGGCCCGAGCCGACGGCGTAACCGGCGCAGACGAGCGCCAGAACGAGTTGGGAGACCAGCCCCGCACCGCCGCCGGGAGCTGTCCGGCCGGGCAGGAGCGCCTCCGGGGCGCTCACCGGGCCGATCCTCGGGGTGCTGTCGCCGTGTCGGGTGGCGCTGCCGGGCCACGGGATGGTGTGATCGCACTCGGACGGCTTCCGCGAACGGCACCGCGCCTCGCCGCAGGACCACGCCTCCGTGCACGGCTCGGAACCTGTGCCCGATCGAGCGTCCGGGCGGGGCCGCGCTTCGGAGTGCGCGAGGGTGGTCGTCGGCGTCCCCGCCGCGTTGGATCTTCTGTCCATTGGCCGTGCATCGCCCGTCGCCCCCCTCGAAGTCTGATCGGCAGTCAGGTCGCGTCACCGCACCGCCGCATGCCCGGTGCAGCCCCCAAGTCGGGACGATACACCAGGATGGTCACTCAGGGACATAGCATCTCTACTCTCAGTGACCGACTTTTCGGATGCCGACGCGCGGGGCGACCGGATGACTTCGCAGAGTTTTCGCCTGTGACGGAGTACGACGGCGTCCGGATCGCTCCGTTCCGTCGCGGCGGCGTCGAGTGACCGGCCGAGCAGTGTGCCGGGATCCGGCTCCGGGGGCCTATTCGGTTGTTTGTACGACGTTTTCGACGGGTTCCCCGGCGGCGAACCGGGTGAGCTGGCGGGCCAGCAGCCGCTTGGCGCGCGGCAGGAACGCCGAAGTGGAACCGCCGACATGGGGACTGATCAGCACGCCGCGAGCATGCCACAGGGGGTGCGCCGGGGGCAGTGGCTCGGGGTCGGTGACATCGAGCGCCGCCGTGATGCGCCCGCTCTCCACCTCCGCCAGCAGCGCCTTGGTGTCGACCACCTGGCCGCGTGCGACGTTCACCAGCAGTGCGCCGTCCTTCATCATGGCCAGGAAGTCGGCGTCCACCAGGCCCTTCGTCCGCTCGGTGAGCGGAGTGGAGAGGATCACGACGTCCGCGTCCGGAAGGAGGGCAGGCAGATCGGCGAGTGGGCGCACTTCCCCGCGCTCGGTGGTGCGGGGGGAGCGCGCGATGCGCGAGACCCGCGCGCACTCAAAGGGCGCGAGCCGGTCCTCGATGGCCGCGCCGATCGATCCGTATCCGACGATGAGCACCGACTTGTCGGCGAGCGCCGGGTAGAAGCCCGCCCGCCACTCCTCCCTGTCCTGGCCTCGGACGAAGGCGGGGAGACCGCGCAGGGAGCCGAGGGTGAGGGCGAGGGCGAGTTCCGCGGTGGACGCCTCGTGAACGCCCTTGGCGTTGCAGAGGCGTACGCCGGAGTGGAGCGTTCCGAGTCCCGGCTCGACATGGTCGATCCCTGCGGAGAGTGTCTGCACGATCCGCAGGGACGTCATCGCGGACAGGGGGCGGACGGCCGTCTCCGTCCCCTTCAGATAGGGGACGGTGTAGAAGACGCAGTCGGCCGGGTCGGCGGGAAAGTCCGGGCCGCCGTCCCAGAAGCGGTAGACGAAACCGGATTCGGCGGACGGGGGAAGTCCTTCGATCTCGTCGGCGGGGATGGAGAGCCATATGTCTTGCTTCATGGTCAGGAGGCTAGTGGGCCCGAGGCGGGCGCGCCGAGACGGTTCCCGGGGGCCGGTTCTGTGGCCGGAGGCCGTCACCGGTCCGCGTCCGGCGGCCCTGCGGCTGAGTGCCGCCCGACCGCACGGTCCTGCGGGCGGGAGTCACCACCACGCGGTGGTAACGGAGCGTGTCCGTACGGCCGCGTACGAGCCTCGGACGCCCGACGACCGTGCCGCACCGCGCCACGCCGGACCGGACCGTACCAGACACGGCGGGCCCACCGGCGGACCTCTCCGACCACCGCACTAGTTTGGTGTGCGGCCGAGGGAGGGGTACGAGACCGGTGGAGCGCAGAACGATCGGCGCGGCGGCGTTGAGGGTGGGTGCGGTGGGACTCGGCTGTATGCCGATGAGCTGTGCCTACACCACCTCTCAACAGCGCGGAGACCGCTCCTTGCGCACGGTCCACACGGCTCTGGACGCGGGCTGCACCCTGCTGGACACGGCCGATATGTACGGTCCCTTCACCAATGAGCTGCTCATCGGCCGGGTGCTGCGGGAGCGCCGCCGTGACGCGTTCGTCTCGACCAAGGTCGGACTCCTCGTCGGCGATCAGCATGTGGTGGCCAATGGGCGGCCCGACTATGTGAAGCGCGCGTGCGACGCGTCGCTGCGGCGGCTGCAGTCCGATGTGATCGATCTCTACCAACTGCATCGCGCCGACCCCGAGGTGCCGGTCGAGGAGACCTGGGGCGCGATGGCGGAGCTGGTGAGCGCCGGGAAGGTACGGGCGCTGGGGCTGTGCGCGGTGGGAGCGCGCGGCGGATCCGCCTACGCGGGTGGCGGGCACGGGAGCGTGACGCGTGGCGGGGCGGGCGGCTCGGGAGGCGTCGTCGCAGGCCGCGGACCGTCACGGTCCGCACCGTGGCGGTCCGCACCGTCCGGATCCGGTCGGTCCGGATCGGGTCCGTCCGGATCGGAACCGTCCGGAGCCGGGGACCTGTACGGCGGAACGATCCGGCAGCTGGAGCGTTTGCAACAGGTCTTTCCGGTGAGCGCGGTACAGGCGGAGCTGTCGGTGTGGTCACCCGAGGCTCTGGAGCGGCTGCTGCCGTGGTGCGCGGCGCGGGGGGTGGGGTTCCTGGCCGCGATGCCGCTCGGCAACGGCTATCTGACCGGGACGCTGACCCCGGGACAGGGCTTCGAACCGGACGATGTGCGGGCGCGTCATCCCCGCTTCACCGCGGAGATGATGGCGGCAAACCAGCCGGTGGTGGCCGGCCTCCGCCGTGTCGGTAGACGCCATGGTCCCGACACCACTCCCGCGCAGGTCGCACTGGCGTGGGTGCTGGGCCGGGGCCGCCATGTGGTGGCGCTGCCCGGCACGAAGCGCGAGAAGTGGGCGCTGGAGAACGCGGCCTCGGTGGGGCTCGCTCTCTCGGAACGGGACGAGCGGGAGATCGCGGGGCTGCCTCGTCCTCGAGGCTCCTGGGACTGAACCGGGCGGATCGGGCTCGCGTATCACCACGGGATCGCCTCACGCGGGCAGCGCCGCCTCACCGCGAGTATCGCCTTGTCACCACGAGTATCGGAGGGGACTGCCGCCGGTTCTGGTGCGTCGCGTGCGGGAGGGGCGCCGTGCGGAAGACGCGGCGTGGGATTCGGTGCGTCGGGTGGATTCCGGGGGAATCCGGGGCGAGTAACGCGAGTCCGCCGGGCTGGAGCGGGGGCCGCCCCAGCCGCCGGGACGCCCCCGTGTCTCCCTGTAGAGCGGACCGGAACCGAGCCGGGAACCGACACGGGAACCGGGCCGGAAACCGGGCCGGAAACCGGGCCGGAAGATCGGGAACCTCCGGGACTCGGGCGGTGTAAGAAAGGTAGGAACGCGCTCAAACGGAGCCGCCGAAGGGATCAGAATCGTGCGACGTCCTGGTGTGACGGCCGTCCTGGCCGCTTCCGTCCTGCTGTTCGCCACAGGGTGCTCATCCGGTGAGGACAAGACGCCGAGCGTCGGGGACGGGACGCCCTCGGCGGGGGCGAATCCGTCAGCGGGCTCCTCCGGCGGCACTGCGACCGGATCGGGGCCGCCCGCCAAGGGCTCCGCGAAGGTGGTGTCCACGGTCACGGAGGGGCTGAAGTCGCCGTGGGGGGTGACCGCGCTGCCGGACGGCGATCTGCTGGTCGCCTCGCGCGACGAGGGCACGGTCACCCGCGTCGACGCGGAGAGCGGGAAGCAGACCGCCATCGGCTCGATTCCGGGCGTCTCCCCCATAGGTGAGGGCGGTCTGCTGGGCCTCGCGCTCTCGCCCGACTTCGCCTCCGACCGCCAGCTGTACGCGTACTTCACCACCGAATCGGACAACCGCGTCGCCCGCTTGCTGTACGACGAGCGAAAGCCGGCCGGGCAGCAGCTGGGCGCTCCGGACACGATCCTGCGGGACATCCCCAAGGGAGCCATCCACAACGGCGGGCGGATCGCGTTCGGCCCCGACAAGATGCTCTACGCGGGCACGGGCGAGACAGGGGACACGGGACTCTCCCAGGACCGGAAGTCACTGGCGGGCAAAATCCTGCGGATGACCCCCGAGGGCCGGCCCGCGCCCGGCAACCCCGAGGCGGATTCACTCGTCTATTCCCTTGGGCACCGCAATGTGCAGGGCCTGGCCTGGGACTCCGCCAAGCGACTGTGGGCGGCGGAGTTCGGACAGAACACCTGGGACGAGCTGAATCTGATCGAACCGGGTAAGAACTACGGCTGGCCGGAGGTGGAGGGCAAGGGCGGCAAGTCCGGGTTCGTCGACCCGGTGGCCCAGTGGAAGACCTCGGAGGCGTCTCCCAGCGGTATCGCGTACGCGGAGGGCTCGATCTGGATGGCCGCGCTGAGGGGAGAGCGGCTCTGGCGGATCCCTCTCGCGGGCACGGAACCCCTGGCCGACCCCCAATCGTTCCTGGAAGGAGAGTACGGCCGACTCCGTACCGTCGTTCCGGCGGGCGGCTCCAAGATTCTCCTGGTCACCAGCGAGACTGATGGCAGGGGATCGCCCGAGGCAGGGGACGACAGGATCCTCCAGCTGGAGGTGAAATAGGGATGTGCCGCCTGTGTTCAATATCTTCGAGCAGCTCTTCGCCCCCGGCAGGAAGCACACGGATGACGAGCGGAATCGGCTGGCGCTGACCAGGACGGACGTCGGTGACGGCGACCCGGGCCGGGGGCCGATAGACCTCGCGTCGGGCAAGGTCGTCATGCGGGCCGCCGCTCAAAACGGGCCGGAGGACACAGAGAGCCCAGGAGCCCCGGAGAGTGCGGAAGGCCCAGGAAACCCGGAGAGCACGGAGAACGCGGAGAACACGGAGAGCGGGGAAAGCGGAGAAGTCAGCAAAGAAACGGAGGGGCCTGGTCCGGAACGCGACCGGTGAGCTGGATCTTCCGGCCGGTTCCATGGCTCCGCGCTGACATTGAGCACTGGGCCCGCAGACATCGGGATCCTCCGCTTCCGTGGTCCTGAGCCCTGACCCCTGAGTGCCAAGGGCTCAGCCGCGGCGCCCTGTGGAGGAGGATCCGGGGCAGCGGGTCCTGTGCCGACCGGGCCCGGTCCCACGGATCTCAGCTCGTCCGCTCGCCGGCGCCCTCCGGGACGTCCGCCCGGACCTCGTAGAGGTAAGGGGTCGTCGCGCTCAGCTTCTCGAAGCCGAGGCGTTCGAGGATCGGGCGGCTGTATTCGGAGGCGTCGACCTGGAGGAAGCGGTAGCCCCGGTCGGCCGCGAGCCGGGCGCGGTGGGCGACCAGGGCACGGTAGATTCCGCGGCCCCGCCAGGCCGGCAATGTGCCACCGCCCCACAGACCGGCGAACTCCGTACCGGGGACGAGTACCAGACGAGCCGCGCACACCGGCGTCTCACCGGCCATGGCGAGGTTGAGCACCGCATGCTCCTGGCCCAGTTGCGCCAGGAGCTGTCCCCGCACCTCGTCGGCGCTCGTGCTGAATGCCTGCTCGTGCACGTCCGCCATCAGTTCCACACCGGCCCGGTCGGTGACCTCCTCCAGCCTTACGCCGTCCGGCAGCCCGGCGTCCTTGGACAGTTCCGCGATCTCGGCGACCATCAACGCCTCCTCGGGCTCCGCGGTGAAGCCGGCCGCCAGCAGCCGGTCGCCGAGGTCGTCGGGGCGGTCGTAGGCGTACAGCTTCCATTCGAAGTCCCGGCCGAGCGCCGTGAAGTACGCCAGCTGCTCGGCGATGACGGTGTCGGCGGTGGCGCGGTCCAGACGCGACCAGAGGATGCCGTTCCAGTCGGGACCGGTCTGGCGCACCACATCGCCGACCCGTTCGATCCGGGTTCCAGGGGTGTCATCGGTGGCGTCGCGGCGCATTCGGCGATCGAACAGGGCGATCATCCCGTCGTGGTCCATTTGCTCATCAGATCACCCGGACACGGCCCTCACCAGGGATTTTCCCTATCGCCCACCCGGCTCAGGAACCGGCGCTGGGCAACGACAGCAGGAGGTCGAAGTACATGCCGAGTGAGACGAGCAGCCCGATGCCGCCGAGTGCGGCCGCGGCGAGGGCGAAGGCCCGCACCCAGCCGGGCTTGGCCGGCCGGGTGAGCACGGCGAGGCCGATGAGCAGGGCGAGGAACGCGAAACCGCCGTTGACGAGCGCTGTGGTGTGCCAGGCGTCCCCGTAGATCGCCGAGATCTGCTCGGCCGGGGTGCCCTGGGACGTCTTGATCTGGCCGATCAGGGTCTGGCGCTCGGCGGCGATCCGCCCGACCCAGCTGCCGCTGAGGCCCACGACGCCGAGTCCGGCCGCGATGACGGACGCGGCGGCGGACAGCAGCCCGGAGGAGCCACGGGGAGTCTCCTCGTCCTCGAGGCTCTCGTGATCTTCATCGTCGTCGAAGTCGTCGAAGCCGTCGGGGTGGTCGTTGCCGTCAGCGTCCTTGTCCTCGGTGGCGTTCTCGGCTCCGGCGCCGTCCGTGGCGGCCTTCGACGCCTCTGTGGGGCCGGTCGCTCCGGCGGTCGTCCCGGATGCCTCGGTGGTACGTTCCCCGTCCTCGGGCGGAGCGGTGGTTCCCGTGGTCTTGTCGGTGTCTGTGGGGTTCATTCGGCGCACGGTAGGGGGCCTGTCTGAGAGTCCCCTTAACGCGCGCCCTCCCGAAGGGGACGATCACTCCCCAAAGGGGACGATCAGCCCTCACAGGGAGCCCGAAGGGCCTCAGGATGCCTCGCGGACACCCGTCAGTTCCCGCCATCGCGGTGCCAGCATCGACCAGACCTCCAAGTCGTGCCGTACGCCCCGGTACGGATACGCCTCCCGCAGAATCCCGTCCCGCTGCATGCCCAGCCGTTCGGCGACCCTGATGCTGGCGGTGTTCCCGGAGGAGACCACCCATTCGACGCGATGGATGCCCCGCTCCCCCACGGCCCAGTCGATGAGCACCCGCACGGCGCGGGTGACCAGGCCCCGGCCCACACCCGCCGGTTCGAGCCAGCAGCCGGCCTCGCAAGTCCCCGAGGCGGCGTCGAAGGTCCGGAAGAGCACCCCGCCGACGAGCGTCCCGTCCAGCCAGATCCCGTAGATCCGCCCGGCGTCGGCGGCCTGTTTGTCGGCGTACGACTGGAGGAACGCTCGCGCGGAATCGAGGTCCTCGGCGGCGTCGGGGAGTGCGATGAATCCGCCGATGAACTCGCGCCCCCGGTCGATGTGGGCAAGGAATTCCTCGGCCCGCCAGGGCTCCAGCGGGCGGAGTTCCGCCGTCCCCCGGCCGACCCCGCCTGAACCGGAACCGGAACCAAGGCCGGAACCGGAACCGGAGCCAAGGTCACCGGTGCCGGGAACGGGGCCGGAGTCAGTACCACCCAGGGGTATCGCAAACATCGCCGTTCACTGCCCTTGTCCGTGTCTGTTGTCTGTGTCTGTGTCTGTCGCTGGTGCTGCCGCTGAGTACCGCCGCCGCTCCTGTACCGCCACGGCTCTCGTGCCTCGACCGGTTACGGCACCAGATGCTCGTCGTCGGCCAGACGCTGCTCGGGAATCGTCGCACGCGTACGGGAGGCCGGGCGCTCGATGCTGATCCGCGGCAGGCGGCGGTCCAGCCAGCCCGGCAGCCACCAGTTCGCGCCGCCGAGCATGTGCATGAGGGCCGGGACCAGGAGCGTACGCAGAACGAAGGCGTCCAGGGCGACGGCGGCGGCGAGCGCGATGCCGAACATCGCGATGATCCGGTCTCCGCTGAGGACGAAGGCGAGGAAGACCGAGATCATGATGACGGCGGCGGAGTTGATGACCCTGCCGGTCTCGGCGAGACCCACGCGGACGGCCCGGCGGTTGTCGCCGGTCTCCAGCCACTCCTCGTACATCCGGCTGACCAGGAAGACCTGATAGTCCATGGAGAGCCCGAAGAGGACGGAGACCATGATGACCGGCAGGAACGGTTCGATCGGGCCGGCCCTGCCGAGCCCGAGCAACTCGCTCCCCCAGCCCCATTGGAAGATCGCGACGACGACTCCGAAGGAGGCGGCGACGGCGGCCACGTTCATCACGGCGGCCTTCAGCGGGATGCCGATCGAGCGGAAGGCGAGCAGCAGAAGCAGAGAGCCGAACGTGATCACGACGCCCACGAAGAGCGGCAGTTTGCCGACGATGACAGCGGCGAAGTCGTCATAGCCCGCGGTCACACCCCCGACGAGGACGTTCAGGCTCGTGCCGTCCGTGGCGGCGGGCAGGAGGTCGTCGCGCAGACGGTCGACGAGCGCGCTGGTGGCCTTCGACTGAGGCGCCGAGTCGGGTACGACGGTGAGCAGGGCGGTGTCCCCGCTGCCGTTGACGGTCACCGGGCCGACCGACGCGACCCCCTCGGTTCCCCTGAGCGCGTCCGGGAGCTTCTCCATGGCGAGCCGGTCGGGGGTTCCGTCGATGCGGGCGACGAGGGTGAGCGGGCCGTTGACGCCGGGCCCGAAGCCGTTCCCGGAGCCCTTCGGCGTCCCGTCGGCCGGCGCGGGGCCGCCGTACGCCAGCAGGTCGTACGCCTTGCGGGTGGTGGACGAGGACGGATTGTTGCCCTGGTCGGACGTGCCGAGGTGGAGCGAGAGGGCCGGCAGCGCCAGCACCGCCATGACGACGACCGCGACGGCTCCCAGCGTCTTGGGGCGGCGTTCCACGAAGGCGGACCAGCGGGCGGCGAAGCCGGTGGGCACCTCGGGCTCCGGCCCGTGCTCGCTCAGCCGCCGTCGCTCGCGGCGGCTGAGCGCCCGCATGCCGATGAAGGACAGCAGGGCCGGCAGCAGCGTCACGGACGCGGCCACGGTAAGTACAACGGTGAGGCCGGCCGCGATCGCGACGCCGTTGAGGAAGCTGAGCCGCAATATCAGCATGCCGAGCAGAGCGATGCAGACGGTGGCACCAGCGAAGACGACGGCCCGTCCGGTGGTGGCGACCGCGTTCCGGGCGGCCTCGGGGACCGTGAGTCCGGCGCGCAGACTCTTGCGGTGTCTGGTGACGATGAAGAGGGCGTAGTCGATCCCGACGCCGAGCCCGATGAGCATGCCGAGCATCGGGGCGAAGTCGGCGACGGTCATCACATGGCCGAGGAGCACGATGCCCGAGTACGCCGTGCCGACGGAGACCAGGGCCGTGGCGATGGGCAGCAGACTGGCGGCGAGTGAGCCGAAGGCGAGGAAGAGGACGACCCCGGCGACGGCCACGCCGACGATCTCGGCGATATGACCGGTGGACGACTCGGTCAGGCCGATCGCCGTGCCGCCCAGTTCGACCTGGACGCCATCGGTCTGCGCGGCCTTCGCCGTGTCGATCACGGCTTCGATCTGCGATTCCGGTACGGAGTCGGCGCGCCGGTCGAAGGTGACGGTGGCGTAGGCGGTGTGACCGTCCTCACTGATCTGCCCGCCGCCCTTGGCTCCGTACGGGCTGCCGACGGTCGCGACCCCGTCGAGTCCCGCGACCGAGTCGAGCATCTGGGCCATGTGCTCACGCACGGGGGCCGCGCGGACGCTGCCGTACTCGCTGTGCCAGACGATGGTGTCGCTGTCGCCGGACTGCTCCGGGAAGCCCTCTGTCATGAGAGCGGTGGCGCGGCCCGATTCGGTGCTGGGGACCTCGTAGTCGTTGGAGTAGGAGCTTCCCGCGATCCCCGCCGCGACCGCGACCCCGGCACAGGCGAGCAGCCAGATGAGCACGGTGACGAGGCGGTGCGCGATACACCACCGGGCGATTGCTGCCAACGGACGTGCTCCCTGGGTGGTTCACGGATCTTTGATCGGGAACAGCCCGAATGAACTCAAAGAACGCAAAGAACTCGAAACTGATGACGCTACTGAGACCCACTCTGGCAGTCCATGGTGATCGTTTGCCCCTTCCACCCCGTTTCGTGGGTTTACTCACAACGGGGAACGGGAGCACCGGGGCCCGGCGTGCTGCCTGAAGGCAGTGATGCGCGCCTCAGAGATTCAAGTGCGGCAAAACCCATGACAGCGATGAAACACACCACTCGGTTCAGGAGATGCCACCGCCCGCCCGCCGGGTCCGTCCGTGCCCCACCGTGGCCCTCCGTGGCTCTCCGTACCATGGCCTGGTCGCCGGTCCACGACCGGAGGAACCGGGCCGGGTGTCTGTGCGCACCCCGTCAGCGCACCCCGCCTTCCACCGACTCCGTACATGACAAGGGGCGCGGTTCCGGTGCCCGAAGGGGAAGGTCCGACAGTGGTCCGTCACGGGCCGGTCAGTTGTCGGTGACGGCTGGCACGATGGACGGCATGGAGACCACGGGGACCAATCAGCCGACCCTTGACCCGGGCCGCGCGGCGGAGTTCGCCCTGATGTTGCACGATGCGCCGGGGGCGTACTTCGGCCGCGCTCCTGTGCCGGTGCTCGCCTATGACCCGATGGCCTCCCTTCGGGAACGGCGGGACGCCTTCCACCAGGTGTACGCGGCGATTGTGAACCGTATCGGAGAGCCGACGGTCTACGGCGGCTCGGCGCACGGGCCCAATGTCCGCTGGCGGGACGCCAGGAGGACGGTTCTGCTGCACGGGACCACGCACTGGGCCCTGCTCTCGGTCCACAACACGGACTTCCTGGAGCACGCGGAGCACCGCAGCTTCGATTGGGGCGGCGGCTGGGGGGCGGCCGAGCCGCATGGCTTCGATCTCCTGCCGTATATCTGGCAGTTGGACCGCGGCGGCCCCGGTGAGCGACCGGTGGAGCGCACCGGCGGCCGGATGGCCTCCTGTCTGGAGCATTTCGAGAGCGCGCTTCAGCTGATGCTGGCCGCCTGGGTCGAGCAGCTTCCCGTACAGGTCGGCGGCGACTGGGCGGGGTTCTCCCTGACCAGCGCGGCCGACCGGGGCCGCCAGTTGCAGATCTCGTACTCCTTGGAGGACGGGCTGCATGTCTCGGTGGACGACCGTGACGGCGAGGACAGCCCGGAACGTGCCCTGTTGATGCGCTCACGCGGCTGGCAGTCCCGCGACCGCGGCTGGTGGCAGGCCGAGTTCCCCGAGCCGGAGCGGCCCGAGACCGTGGAGGCGGCGCGGCTGGCACTGGCGGAGCTGAGAGCACGCGGCACCCGGGAGCCGAAGGAGCTGAGAGCACGGGACGTCAGCTGCAAGGACCGCGGTGAGCTGCTGCTGCCCGGCCTGGGGATACGCCACTAGCTCACGGGTCGCGATCCGGTACGGCCGTCGCGATCCGGGCAGCGAACACACGGGCGAGTGCGGGCGAATGGGAAGCGGGAGCGGGGAGCGGGAAGCGGCACGTGGGGCGTGGGGCGCGGGGCGCGGGGCGCGGTGCAGGCGACGGACGCCGGGCCCAGCTCACCGCCTCGTCCACGCGAGTGCGCACGAGGGGCGGCCGGCACCCGTCGGTGCCGACCGCCCCTCGTGCGGGACGACTGATGCCGTCAGCTGATGCCGTCAGCCCTCGGCGACGCCGAGCTTCTCCAGGATCAGCTCCTTGACGCGCGCCGCGTCCGCCTGGCCGCGCGTTGCCTTCATGACCGCGCCGACCAGTGCGCCGACGGCCGCGACCTTGCCGCCGCGGATCTTGTCCGCGACGGCCGCGTTCGAGGCGATGGCCTCGTCGACGGCCGCGCCGAGCGCGCCCTCGTCGGAGACGACCTTCAGGCCACGCTTGTCGACGACGGCGTCGGGGTCGCCCTCACCTGCGAGGACGCCCTCGATGACCTGGCGCGCCAGCTTGTCGTTCAGATCCCCGGAGGCGACGAGGACGGTGACCCTGGCCACCTGCTCCGGGGTGATGGGCAGTTCGTCCAGACCCCGGCCGGACTCGTTGGCGTGACGGGCCAGCTCACCCATCCACCACTTACGCGCCTGGTCGGCGGGCGCGCCCGCTTCGGTCGTGGCGACGATCAGATCGACAGCGCCCGCGTTGAGGATCGACTGCATGTCGTGCTCGGAGACGCCCCACTCCTCGCGGAGGCGGTTCCGGCGCAGGCGCGGCAGCTCGGGCAGAGACGCCCGCAGCTCCTCGACCCACTCGCGGGACGGTGCGACGGGTACGAGGTCGGGCTCCGGGAAGTACCGGTAGTCCTCGGCCTCCTCCTTCACCCGGCCGGAGGTGGTGGAACCGTCCTCCTCGTGGAAGTGACGGGTCTCCTGGACGATCGTGCCCCCGGCTTCGAGTACGGCGGCGTGCCGCTGGATCTCGTACCGGGCGGCGCGCTCGACCGAACGGAGCGAGTTGACGTTCTTGGTCTCGCTCCGCGTACCGAACCGGTCCGCGTCCTTGCGCATCAGCGACAGGTTCACGTCACAGCGCATCTGGCCCATCTCCATGCGGGCCTCGGAGACGCCGAGCGCCTTGATCAGCTCGCGCAGCTCGGCCACATACGCCTTGGCGACCTCGGGCGCGCGCTCGCCGGCACCGGTGATCGGCTTGGTGACGATCTCGATCAGCGGGATGCCGGCGCGGTTGTAGTCGAGCAGGGAGTGGGACGCGCCGTGGATACGGCCGGTGGCACCGCCGACATGCGTCGACTTGCCGGTGTCCTCCTCCATGTGGGCGCGCTCGATCTCCACCCGGAAGACCTCGCCGTCCTCCAGCTGAACGTCCAGATAACCGTTGAAGGCGATCGGCTCGTCGTACTGGGAGGTCTGGAAGTTCTTCGGCATGTCCGGATAGAAGTAGTTCTTCCGGGCGAAACGGCACCACTCGGCGATCTCGCAGTTCAGCGCGAGACCGATCTTGATGGCGGACTCCACTCCGGTCGCGTTGACGACCGGGAGCGAGCCGGGAAGGCCAAGACAGGTGGGGCAGGTCTGCGAGTTGGGCTCGGCGCCCAGCTCGGTGGAACAGCCGCAGAACATCTTGGTCTTCGTACCGAGTTCGACATGGACCTCAAGGCCCATGACAGGGTCGTACCCGGCAAGAGCCGCCTCGTACGACACCAGTTCAGTGACGGTCACGGTGAAACTATCCCTCTCAGCTCTCGGCTCTCTCAGCCGAACAGCACGTCGTCGTCGCCGATGCGCTTCAGTTCGCGTACCAGCAGGGCGACGCCCGTGATGATGGCGGCGGCGGAGATCGCTGCGTCGACGAGCCGGAGCGTGTCGTGCTCGCTACGGGCCTTCTTCGCCTGCTTGAAGACTCCGACAGCGCCGAACGCGGTGGTGCCGATCGACAGGTAGGTGCCGGCCTTCGACTTCTTGAAGCTCTTGGCCTTGTTCAGTGCACTCACTGTGTTCCTCCGTTCGCTTCTCCGCCCACTCGGCGCAGAGGTACAGCCATCATCGTCAACCGCGGACCGGAGGCCGAGCGCGCGACGCTCACAGCGTTCCTCCGTTCGCTTCTCCGCCCACTCGGCGCAGAGGTACAGCCATCATCGACATCCGCGGACCGGAGGCCGAGCGCGCGACGCTCACAGCGACGGAGCCTCCTCCAGCAGCGGGTGCCCCCACCTTTCCACGAAGGCGGCCTCGACGGCCGCGCCGACCTTGTACAGCCGGTCGTCCTTCATGGCGGGGGCGATGATCTGGAGCCCGACCGGAAGGTTGTCCTCCGGTGCCAGGCCGCACGGCAGGGACATCGCCGCGTTGCCTGCCAGGTTGGCGGGGATGGTGCACAGGTCGGCGAGGTACATCGCCATCGGGTCGTCGGCGCGCTCCCCGATCGGGAACGCGGTCGTCGGAGTCGTCGGCGAGACGATCACATCGACCTGCTCGAACGCGCGCTCGAAATCTTGCGTGATCAGCGTACGGACCTTCTGGGCGCTGCCGTAGTACGCGTCGTAGTAGCCGGAGCTGAGCGCGTACGTGCCGAGCATGATGCGGCGCTTGACCTCGTCGCCGAAGCCCGCCTCACGGGTGAGCGCGGTGACCTCCTCGGCGGACTTCGTACCGTCGTCCCCGATGCGCAGGCCGTAGCGCATGGCGTCGAATCGGGCGAGGTTCGAGGAGCACTCGGACGGCGCGATCAGGTAGTACGCCGAGAGGGCGAGGTCGAAGGACGGGCAGTCCAGCTCGATGATCTCCGCGCCCAGCTCTTTCAGCAGGGTGACGGCCTCGTCGAAGCGCTGGACGACTCCGGCCTGATAGCCCTCGCCGCGGAACTGCTTGACGACGCCGACGCGCATGCCCTCCACACTGCCGTTACGGGCCGCGTCGACGACGGCCGGGACCGGGGCGTCGATGGAGGTGGAGTCCAGCGGGTCGTGACCGGCGATGACCTCGTGGAGCAGCGCCGCGTCCAGGACCGTACGGGCGCAGGGGCCGCCCTGGTCCAGCGAGGACGAGAACGCGACCATTCCGTAGCGGGAGACTCCGCCGTACGTGGGCTTGACGCCGACCGTTCCGGTGACGGACGCGGGCTGGCGGATCGAACCGCCCGTGTCCGTGCCGATGGCGAGCGGGGCCTCGTACGAGGCGAGCGCGGCGCTTGATCCGCCGCCCGAGCCTCCGGGGATCCGGGTCAGGTCCCAGGGGTTGCCCGTGGGTCCGTACGCGCTGTTCTCGGTGGACGATCCCATGGCGAACTCGTCCATGTTCGTCTTGCCGAGAATGACGACGTCGGCCTCCTTCAGCTTCCGCGTCAGGGTCGCGTCGTACGGCGGGATCCAGCCTTCGAGGATCTTGGAGCCGACGGTCGTCGGGATGCCCTCGGTGGTGAAGATGTCCTTCAGCGCGAGCGGCACGCCCGCGAGCGGGCCGAGCTTCTCGCCCGCCGCGCGCTTGGCGTCGACGGCGCGGGCCTGCGCGAGCGCTCCGTCCCGGTCGACGTGCAGGAAGGCGTGCACCTTCTCGTCGACAGCGTCGATACGGGCCAGATGGGCCTCGGTGACCTCGACCGCCGTCAGTTCACCCGTGGCGATCTTCGCGGCGATCTCGGCCGCGGTGAGCTTGATGATGTCCGTCATGATGGTGTTAGTCCTCCCCCAGGATCTGCGGCACCTTGAAACGCCGCTGCTCCTGGGCCGGGGCGCCCGAGAGCGCCTGCTCGGGGGTGAGCGACGGACGGACCTCGTCCGCGCGCATGACATTCGTCAGCGGCAGCGGGTGGGAGGTCGGGGGCACGTCCTGGTCGGCGACCTCGGCGACGCGGGCGACCGCGCCGATGATGTCGTCGAGCTGACCGGCGAAGTGATCGAGTTCCGCGCCGGACAACTCCAGACGCGCCAGCCGGGCGAGGTGGGCGACCTCCTCGCGCGTAATGCCAGCCATGCAGCGATCCTCAGGGGTGAGTGTGTGTGGTTTGGCTCCAATCCTATGGGGCAGCCCCCCGTGCACACGAAACGGTTGAACGAGAGCCCGGTTCCGCTAAGGGCTGTCCGCGCCCGCCGCCGCGGGCAGGGGCGTCCGCGCGGGGCAGAGGTCCGGTGGCCTGCTGCCCGCCGTACGGGCCCTGCCGCCCCGGCCTCCCCGAGAATCCGCGACGCGCCGCAGCCATGAGCGAGGCCCGGAGTGGGCTGGTCCGGCCCGTCCGACGGTTGAGGACCAGCCCGGAGGACGTCGCGCGGTCACGGGCGGAGCCTCCGGTCGGCTGCCGGCGGGCAGAGCCGGGCACGCGCCCCGCTCAGGCGACCGCTACGGCAGAACCGTCCGCCCCGAAGGCTCGCTCGCCTCCGAAGCAGAAGCCGAGGCCGAAGCCGAAGCCGCCGAGGCGGGTGCCGGCGCAGCGTTCGAAGCCGCGACCGCGGCCGTGGCGGAGGGCAGCGAAGGCGCGGCCGCCGATGTGGATGCCACCGGCGCCGCCGACGACTCCCGCTGGCGGTGCCAGCCCCTTTCCCCCCGTGCCCGGAGCCATGCCGTCGCCTCCTGCGGCGGCATCGCAGCGGCGACCAGCCACCCCTGCACCGCGTCGCAGCCCAGATCCCGCAGCCGCTCCCAGGTCTCGTCGTCCTCGACGCCCTCCGCGACCACCAGCAGCCCCAGCGAGTGCGCCAGGTCCACGGTGCAGCGGACGATCTCCGCGTCCTGGTTGTCGACCGCGAGGCGGGCGACGAAGGAGCGGTCGATCTTCAGCTCGCTGACGGGCAGTCGGCGCAGATGGACGAGGGACGAGTATCCGGTGCCGAAGTCGTCGAGCGACATGCGCACGCCGTGGTCCGTCAGCCCGGCCAGCGTGTCCGCGGCGCGCTGGGGGTCCTCCAGCAGGACGTGCTCGGTTATCTCCAGCTGAAGCGACCCGGCGGGCACACCGTGCCGGGCCAGACGCGCGGCGACGGCCCCGGCGAAGCCGGGGGTGTGGACGTCGCGGGGGGAGACATTGACGGCGACCGGCACATTCAGCCCCTGCTCGCGCCACTTCGCGACCTGTGCGAGCGCCGTGTCCAGCACATATTCCGTCAGATGCGGCATGAGACCGGAGGACTCGGCGATCGCGATGAACTCGTCGGGCGGCACCCGGCCGCGGTCCGGGTGGACCCAGCGGACGAGCGCCTCCAGCCCCGCGACCTGACCGTCGAAGCGGACCTTGGGCTGGTAGTGCAACTCCACCTCCCGCGCGTCCAGCGCCCGCCGCAGATCTCCGAGAAGGCCGAGCCGGTCGGGGGTGTTGCTGTCCCGCTTGGACTCGTAGACCTCGACACCCGTGCGGTCCCGCTTGGCCTGATACATCGCCACATCGGCGCGGCGCAGCAGACCTTCCGCGTCCAGCGCGTGCTCCGGGAAGACGGCGACTCCGGCGCTCGCCTCCAGGACGAGCGTGAGCCCGTCCAGATCGAGCGGCGAGGACAGCTCGGACGCGAGCTGTCGGGCGACGCGCTGTGCGCTGGTGATGGAGTCGGCGGTGGGGAGCAGTACGGCGAACTCGTCGCCGCCGAGCCGCGCCGCCTCGGCCCCACGCGGAAGGGCGTGCCGCAGCCGGTGCGCTATCTGCAACAGCAGCCGGTCGCCCGCGAGATGCCCGAGGGTGTCGTTGACCGAACGGAATCGGTCGAGATCGATCAGCACGAGCGCGGCACGGCAGCCGTCGCTCTCCGCCTCGTCCAGCGCGGCCCAGGTCCGCTCCAGCAGCCACTGGCGGTTGGGCAGTCCGGTGAGCGGGTCCCGCAGTTGCTCCTCGGCCCTGGCCCTGGCGATCCACAGGGTGGAGTCGAGGGCGATCATCGGTACGGCGAAGAGGGGCAGCGCCGGCGGCAGGGTCACCGCCACGACGCAGACGAGTGGGGCGATGCCGAGGAGGGCGACCGCGACAAGGCCCTGCCGCAGCAGGGCCGTACGGGCGATCGTGGGCAAGCCGCCGGCATGGGGCGCCAGCACGTACCAGAGAAGGAGGCGGGTGACCGCGAGATACGTCATGGCCGCGAGGACCACTTCCGGTACGGCCCCTATACCCCAGTCGAGTGGCGACCAGGGCTCTTCGACGCTCGGCGTCCGGCCGAAGAGCCAGAGGACGAGGGCGGATGCCCCGATGCCGAGGATGTCCACGGACCCGTGCACCAGGCCCTGACGCCAGCGGTGGCGGCGGGCGGCGCCCACCAGGGTGACGACGGCCAGGCTGACGAGCGCGGCCGGAACCCACCCGTAGAGCAGCAGCACGGCGACGGTGAGGGCCGCGCCGGAGCCCGTGCCGCCCCACCAGCGGTCACGGCCGAGAGCGACGAGATGGCCGACGATGATCCCGGTGAGCAGGGCGAACGCCCAGCCCGTCGTGGAGCCCGGGAACAGCCCTCGTCCGTCGCGCACCGCGCTGACGACCGCGGTGGCGGTGACGAGGGCGGCTCCCGCGATCACGGCGACGGGCAGTCCCGGCGATATGCCCGCAAGGCCGCCGGCCAGGGCCGCGAATGCACGCGGCCGTGGGACCGGGGCAGCGCTCTCGGTCGGTTCCATTCCCGTCCCTCTCACAGCCGGCGGTGCCGATGTCTCGCGATGGTTCCCGTGGTCATGCCACCACGACTGAAATCCCACCACGCAGCCGTGCACGACAGGCGCACGTCTCAACAGTAGGCGGCAGGAGGCTCCGACGGGCAGCGCTCTACAGCTCTTGCCCGAATGCGACCCGGCCACCCTTCTCCATCTGCTATGCGCTGAACGGGTGACTGTTACCGGTCGTTCCCCCTGGCCGGAGGACGTCTTGTTCCCGCCATGCGCGCCCCTTCCGACTACTCGCGCGAGCCTCCCCCGCGCCCCGTATGCGCCCCCTCTGTCACGCCTCTTCAGGCACTGCCGCCTCACGAGCCGCATCCGGTCCTTGTTCCAGCAGGATCGCGAAGCCGTTCTCGTCCAGAACCGGCACCTTCAGTTGCATCGCTTTGTCGTACTTGGAACCGGGGTTGTCGCCGACCACCACGAAGCCCGTCTTCTTCGAAACGGATCCGGTCACTTTCGCGCCTCGGCTCTGAAGGGCTTCTTTTGCGCCATCCCTGGTGTAGTTCTCCAGCGTTCCGGTGACGACGACGGTGAGACCTTCGAGCGGTCTGGGCCCCACGTCCTCCCCGGCGCCCTCTTCTTCCATCCGGACCCCGGCCGCCCGCCACTTGCGCAGGATCTCCTGGTGCCACTCCTCGGCGAACCACTGCTTGAGCGAGGCGGCGATGATGCCGCCGACACCGTCGGTGGCCGCCAACTCCTCCTCGCTCGCCTGCTCGATCCGCTCGATGGAACGGAACTCGCGGGCCAGCGCCTCGGCCGCGACCGGGCCGACATGGCGGATGGAGAGCCCGGTCAGGATCCGGGCGAGCGGGCGGTTCTTGGCCGCCTCGATGTTCTCCAGCATCGCCGTCGCGTTCTTCCGGGCCTCGCCCTGCTGGTTGGCGAAGACCGTCGCGATCTTCTCCTCGCCCGTCTTCGGGTCCCGCTTCGGCAGTCCGCTGTCCTGGTCGAGGACGTACGCCTTGATGGGGAGCAGCCGTTCGATGGTGAGGTCGAAGAGATCGCCCTCATCTTTGAGCGGTGGCTCGGACGGCTCCAGGGGCTTGGTCAGCGCCGCCGCCGCGACATAGCCGAAGTGCTCGATGTCCAGCGATCTGCGGCCCGCGAGATAGAACAGGCGCTCCCGCAACTGCGCAGGGCAGGACCGGGCGTTGGGGCAGCGCAGATCGACGTCGCCTTCTTTCATGGCCTGCAACTGCGTCCCGCACTCGGGGCAACGGGCCGGCATCACGAAAGGCGTCTCGGTGCCGTCCCGCAACTCCATGACCGGCCCGAGGATCTCCGGGATGACGTCCCCCGCCTTGCGCAGCACCACGGTGTCCCCGATGAGGATGCCCTTGGCCTTGACCACGTCCTGGTTGTGCAGGGTGGCGAACTCGACCTCGGAGCCCGCCACTTTGACGGGCTCCACCTGTGCGTACGGAGTGACCCGGCCCGTGCGGCCGACACCCACGCGGATGTTGACCAGCTTGGTGTTGACCTCCTCCGGCGGGTACTTCCAGGCGATCGCCCAACGCGGCGCCCGCGCGGTGGAGCCGAGCCGGCCCTGGAGCGGAATCTCGTCGAGTTTGACGACGACTCCGTCGATCTCGTGGTCCATGGAGTGCCGGTTCTCGCCGTAGTGGGCGATGAACTCCCGTACGCCGTCGAGTGAGTCCACGACCTTGTTGTGCCGGGCCGTGGGCAGGCCCCACTCCCGGAGCAGGTCGTACGCGTGCGACAGACAGCTGATGTCGAAGCCCACCCGCGCGCCGATGCCGTGCACCACCATGTGCAGCGGGAGGGTCGCCGTGACCTTCGGATCCTTCTGGCGCAGCGATCCGGACGCGGAGTTGCGCGGGTTGGCGTACGGCTGCTCGCCCGCCGCGACGCGTCTCGCGTTCAGCTCCTGGAACTTGTCCATCGGGAAGAAGACCTCGCCGCGGATCTCCACCAGTTCCGGGATCCGGTCGCCGTGCAGCCGGTCCGGGATGTCGGAGATGGTGCGGACGTTCGGTGTGATGTCCTCTCCGACGCGACCGTCGCCGCGGGTCGCGGCACGGGTCAGCCGACCGTGCTCGTACGTCAGGTTCACGGCGAGCCCGTCGACCTTCAGCTCGCACAGGAAGTGGAAGTCCGAGGTGCCGACCTCGCGCTCGACGCGCTCGGCCCAGGCGGTCAGCTCCTCCTCGTCGAAGGCGTTGTCGAGGGAGAGCATGCGCTCGCGGTGCTCGACCTTCGCCAGATCCGTCTCGTAGTGCCCGGCGACCTTCTGGGTCGGCGAGTCGGGCGTACGCAGGGCGGGGTACTGGTCCTCCAGCGCTTCGAGCGAGCGCATCAGCCGGTCGAACTCGCTGTCGCTGACGACCGGCTGGTCCTTCACGTAGTACCGGAAGCGGTGCTCCTCGACCTGTTCGGCGATCTGGGCATGCTGCTCCCGTGCCTGTGCGGGCAAGTCCACGTCATCCCGCGCGGGCAGGTCAGCACCGTCCCGCGCGGGCGAGTCCGTTTCGTCCTGCCCGGGCGGGTCCGTTTCGTCCCGTGCGGGCAAGTCCGCGTCGTCCTGGGCGGGCAGTCCCGTCCGCTCTTCGCCAGTCACCGATTCATCCTCCCGATTCCCCGGCTCTTCCCCGTGACCCCATTACTCAGGGTTGTCCGCGAGCGAACTCGCGGCCCGGACGCAGTGGGCGAGCGCCGCCCGCGCGTACGCCGGTGAGGCGCCCGCCAGGCCACAGCTGGGTGTGATCACCACGGACTCGCTCAGAGTCCCCGGTTTCAGCCCCAGCCTGCGCCACAACATCCTGACACCCATGACGCTACCTGCCGGGTCCGACAATGCCGTGTCCGTGGACGGCACGACCCCGGCGAACAGCCTGGTGCCGCTCTCGACCGCCTCCCCGATCAGATCATCATCACGCTCGGTGAGGAGATCGAAGTCGAAGGAGATCCCCGCCGCCCCGGCCCGCCGCAGCAGTGCGAACGGCACTTCGGGGGCGCAGGAGTGGACGACGACCCTCTCGCCGCCGATCACCTCGCGCAGGGTGGCCTCGACGAGCTGCCGGTCGACCGCCCGGTGGGTGCGGTATCCGCTCGCCGTCCTGACCTGCCCGCGCAGCACGGCGGTCAGCGACGGTTCGTCGAGTTGGAGCACCACCCGCGCGCCGGGTACCCGGCGGCGGACGTCCGCCAGATGCGTACGGAGCCCTTCCGCGAGCGAGGCGGCGAGATCCCGGTGGGCGCCGGGGTCCGAGAGAACCGCCTCGCCGCCGCGCAGTTCCAGCGCGGCGGCAAGCGTCCACGGCCCCACGGCCTGGACCTTCAGCGGGCCCTCGTAGTCGCCTGCGAACTCCTCCAGCGCGTCGAGGTCCTCGCCGAGCCAGGAACGGGCGCGCCGGGTGTCGCGTCCCGGCCGGTCGCTGACCCGCCAGCCGCTGGGCTCGACATGCGCGTACAGCTCGACGAGCAGTCCCAGGGTCCGTCCGATCATGTCGGAGCCGGGTCCTCGGGCGGGCAGTTCGGGCAGGTGCGGGAAGTCCTCGAAGGACCCGGCGACGGTCTTCACGCTCTCGCGGGCGTCGCCGCCGGGCATGGAGCCGACGCCGGTGGCCGGGCCCCAGGTGAACTCGCTCTTCTCACTCACCCCGGAAGCGTACGTGCCGGTTGGGCCGTGGGTGTCGAGGGTCGGCGGCCGACGGCTGCCAGGGCGGGAGCGAGGTGGGGGGAGGGCCGGTGGGGCAGGTGGAGAGCCGGTGTGGCCGTGGGGCCGGGGAGGCCCGTGGGGCTCAGCGTCCGGGCCGTAGCGTCAGGTCGTTGATCTCCGCGTCACGCGGCAGATCGATCGCGGTGAGGATCGCGGTGGCGACCGAGTCCGGTTCGATCCAGCGGTCCGGGTCGTACTCCTTGCCCTCCTGGGAGTGCACTTTCGCCTGCATGGGGCTCGCGGTGCGTCCGGGGTACACGGAGGTCACGCGGACTCCGTTGCCGTGCTCCTCCTGCCGGAGGGAGTCGGCCAGCGCCTTGAGGCCGTGCTTGGAGGCCGCGTACGCGCTCCAGTCCGCGTGGGCGGCGAGACCGGCGCCCGAGTTCACGAACACGACATGGCCGCGGGCGGCGCGCAGTTGCGGCAGCAGCAACCGGGTCAGTTCGGCGGGCGCGATGAGATTGGCGTTGAGCTGCTGGTGCCAGGTGGTGGGGCGCAGCTCGGCCACGGGGCCGAGGTCGATGACGCCCGCGATGTGCAGCAGGGAGTCGATCCGGTCCGGCATGGGCTGGTGCGAGAACGCCCAGGAGATGCGGTCGGGGTCCGCGAGATCCGCCACGAGCGTACGGGCACCGGGGTACTCGGCCGCGAGTTCCTTCGCGCGTCCGGCGTCACGCGCCAGCAGTACGAGATCGTCGCCGCGCTGATGGAGCCGGAGCGTCACGGCGGCACCGATGCCGGAGCCGGAACCGGTGATGAGATGGGTAGCCATGGCGCCCATGCTCGCACTCCGGGAACGAGCCGCAGCACACCGTCCGGGGCCATCGCCCCCGCCGACACCTTCGGACGCGAGTTCGGACGCGAGAGAAAATCATGGGGTGAGCGATGAGTTCCGCTCCGGTCGCCGGTCCGCACTCGTATGGACAACAGGAACCGGACGCTCGGCAAGGCCCAGTCGGGGGACGGCACGGTCATCGCGTACGAACGGCGGGGCGAGGGACCCTCGGTGGTGCTCGTGAGCGGCGCGCTGTCCACGGCGGCGACGGAATCCGCGCTCGCGTCGCTCCTGGCGTCGCGCTTCAGCGTTTTCACCTACGACCGCCGTGGCCGCGGCGGCAGCGGCGACACCGCGCAGTACGCGGTGGAGCGCGAGATCGAGGATCTGGCGGCCGTGATCGAGGAGGCGGGCGGCAGCGCGAGGGTGCACGGGATGTCGTCGGGGGGCGTGCTCGCGCTCCGGGCGGCGGCAGCGGGGCTGCCCATCGACCGGCTCTCCCTGTACGAGCCGCCCTTCGACCCGACCGCCCGGCCCGGGGGTGCGCCACGGGAGTTCGTCGTACGGACCCGTGAACACGTGGCGGCGGGAGAGCCCGGCGCGGCGCTGGCGCTCTTCCTCGCCGAGGTCGGGGTGCCCGCTGAGGTGATGGAGCAGATGCGCCACTCCCCCGTGTGGGCCGATCTGGAGTCGGTGGCGCACACCCTTCCGTACGACTACGAGGTGATGGGCGACGGCTCGATCCCCGTCTGTCTGCTGCACGAGGTCGCCGTGCGCGCCATGGTCGTCGACGGCGGTGCGAGCCCCCAGGGGATGCGGGAGGCCGCGCGTTCGGCTGCGTCCGCGCTGCCGCGCGGCTGCCACCGCACCCTTACGGGTCAAACGCACGAGGTGGCGCCGCATGCGCTGGCCCCGGTGCTGGAGGAGTTCTTCTCCGGCTGAGAGCTGCGCGTTGTCCGGGCGCGGGGGGCTCGGACAACGCGCGTCCACGCGGGTTCGCGGCCTTCCGGTCCGCGCGGCCTTCCGGCCCGACAGCTCCCGGTCCGACGGCTCCCGGTCCGACGGCTCCCGGTCCGACGGCTCCCGGTCCGACGGCTCATCGCACGCCTGGGGCTGGGGTGTCGCGACGGCCGACAGGGCGGTGGCTTCGGGTACGGGGGTGGTGTGCCACCGGGTACGGACAGGGTCGGAGGTCATTCCGCGGAGGTCGCCGCCTCGGGCGTTCCGGTGCCGGTGACTCGTGCCGTCGTGCCCTTGTGCAGGGAGCCCATGAGGCCCGGTCGAAACGCGCCGGTGCCACGGCAACTGCGGGTGGCCGCTGGCGGGCCAGGTCGTCAGGCCGCCGACACGGCCGTGCGCGACGTCGTCGCGATCGTCGCCGAGCCCACCACACGGGTGCCGTCGTAGAGCACGATCGCCTGGCCGGGGGCGACGCCCCGCACCGGCTCGGTGAAGCTCACCCGCAGCTCGCCGTCCTCCATGGCGGCCGTCACCTCGGTCTCGCCGCCGTGGGCGCGGAGCTGTGCCGTGTACGTCCCCGGGCCGTCCGGGGCGGCTCCGCACCAGCGGGGCTTGATCGCGGTGAGGGCGGTGACGTCGAGGGCCTCCGCGGGGCCGACGGTGACCGTGTTGTTCACCGGGGAGATGTCGAGGACGTAGCGGGGCTTGCCGTCGGCGGCCGGGTGGCCGATGCGCAGGCCCTTGCGCTGGCCGATGGTGAATCCGAAGGCGCCCTCGTGGGTGCCCACCTTCGTACCGGACTCGTCGAGGATGTCGCCCTCGGCCGTGCCGCCGAGACGGGAGGCGAGGAAGCCCCGCGTGTCGCCGTCGGCGATGAAGCAGATGTCGTGGCTGTCGGGCTTCTTCGCCACGGCCAGGCCCCGGCGCTCGGCCTCCGCGCGGATCTCGTCCTTGGTGGTGAGGGTGTCGCCGAGGGGGAACATCGCGTGCGCGAGCTGGCGCTCGTCGAGCACTCCGAGGACGTACGACTGGTCCTTGGCCATGTCGCTCGCGCGGTGCAGCTCGCGGCTGCCGTCCTCTTTGAGGAGGACGGAGGCGTAGTGACCGGTGCAGACCGCGTCGAAGCCGAGCGCGAGCGCCTTGTCGAGCAGAGCGGCGAACTTGATCTTCTCGTTGCAGCGCAGACAGGGGTTGGGCGTGCGGCCCGCCTCGTACTCCGCGATGAAGTCCTCGACCACGTCCTCGCGGAAGCGCTCCGCGAGATCCCATACGTAGAACGGGATCCCGATCACGTCCGCGGCACGGCGCGCGTCACGTGAGTCCTCGATGGTGCAGCAGCCGCGCGCTCCCGTACGGAACGACTGCGGGTTCGCGGAGAGCGCCAGGTGCACACCGGTCACATCGTGGCCGGCTTCGGCGGCTCGGGCGGCGGCTACGGCGGAGTCCACGCCGCCGGACATGGCGGCGAGTACACGGAGCGGGCGCTGGGAAGTCTGAGTCATAGCTTCACCAGGGTACGGGCCCGGGGAACCGACGGCTCGCGAGTATGCGTTGAAGAGCGCATGGGAAGCGATGCGAAGCGCGAAGGGCTCGGCGGCGGTCCGGGGCGCGGGCGCGGCAGACGGGGAAGCGGCGGGGGAAAGAGCGGCAAAGGCCCGCTCGGCAGGCGGGCTCTGCTGATCGGGAGCGCGGCCGCCCTGGTGGGCGGCGGTGTGCTGGCCCGCGACGAGTTGGGACGGCTGTGGTGGCAGATGCCGGGGATGGCCAAACCGCGCAAGGAGGGTGAGCTGGACCACATAGGCGCGGAGTGGACGGCGGCCTCGCGGGCGAACTGGCGGCTCGCTGACCGCCCCGACGACTACCGCATCGACCGGGTGATCATCCATGTCGTGCAGGGCAGCTATCCGACGGCCTTGAGGGTGTTCAAGAATCCGGGGCACGGGGCCGCGACGCACTATGTCGTGCGCAAGGACGGACATGTGGCCCAGATGATCCGCGAGCTGGACGTGGCCTTCCACGCGGGGAACCGGTCGTTCAACGAGCGCAGCATCGGAATCGAGCACGAGGGCTTCGTGGACCGGCCGCAGGACTTCACGGACGCGATGTACGAGGGGTCGGCGCGGCTCACGGCGGGGATATGCGTGCGGTACGAGCTGCCGGTGGACCGCACGCACATCATCGGGCATGTGGAAGTGCCGGGGACGGATCACACGGATCCGGGGCCGCACTGGGACTGGGACCGGTACATCAAGCTGGTGCGCGCGGCGATGCCGGAGGCCCGGCGGGCGGCGGAGCGGAAAGCGGAGGAGAAGGCCGAGCAGGGGGCGGAGTAGCGGGCGGGGGGCGGGCCGAGCGGGGACCGAGGTGCGGACCCGGTCGGGTCGGATGGGTCCGGGTCGGCTCTCGGATGGGCCCGGAGGGGACAGTTCCGGATTGGACCGGGTCGGGTCGGGGTCCTCGAGGGGCGGCGTGCTGTGGGCGGGCGTAGCCGACGGGCACGGCGCATGGGTCGGTGGGCGTGCGAGCCGGTCGGTGTGCGGGGCGAGCATCGCGGGTGGACGTTGCCGGTAGGCGTGGGTGGGCGTTGTGGGTGGGCGGGTTCCGGTTGTGGCGTGGTGTCGCCAATCGCTGGCGGGCAGGTCGGGCGGGGTGTCAGTCTTAACTCAGACCCGCCGTACGGGCCCGTTCCACCGCCGGGCCGATCGCCTTCGCGACCGCCTCCACGTCCGCCGTGGTGGAGGTGTGACCGAGGGTGAAGCGGAGGGTCCCTCGCGCCAGGCCGGGGTCGGTGCCCGTCGCGAGGAGCACATGGCTGGGCTGGGCCACCCCTGCCGTGCAGGCCGACCCGGTGGAGCACTCGATGCCCTGTGCGTCCAGGAGCAGGAGCAGCGAGTCGCCCTCGCAGCCGGGGAAGGCGAAGTGCGCGTTGGCCGGTAGCCGGTCCTCGGGGTCGCCGCCGAGGATCGCGTCGGGCACCGCGGTACGGACGGCGTCGATCAGCTCGTCGCGGAGGGCACCGATCTCGCGGGCGAATTCCCCGCGGCGTTCGGCGGCGAGCCGACCGGCGACGGAGAAGGCGGCGATGGCGGGGACGTCCAGGGTCCCGGAGCGTACGTGCCGCTCCTGGCCGCCCCCGTGGAGTACGGGGACGGGGGTGTAGTCCCGGCCCAGCAGCAGTGCGCCGATGCCGTACGGGCCGCCGATCTTGTGGGAGGAGACGGTCATGGCGGCGAGCCCGGAGTCGGCGAACCCGACGTCGAGCTGGCCGAATGCCTGGACGGCGTCGGCGTGCAGCGGGATGCCGAACTCTCGTGCCACGGCGGCGAGCGCGGCGACCGGCATCACCGTGCCGATCTCGTTGTTGGCCCACATGACGGTGGCGAGGGCGACGTCGTCGGGGTTGCGCTCGATGGCCTCGCGCAGGGCCTCGGGGTGTACCCGCCCGTTGGCGTCCACGGGCAGGTACTCGACGGTCGCGCCCTCGTGCTCGCCGAGCCAGTCGACGGCGTCGAGGACGGCGTGGTGCTCGACAGGGCTCGCCAGTACGCGTGTCCTGGCCGGGTCGGCGTCCCGCCTCTGCCAGTACAGGCCCTTCACGGCGAGGTTGTCGGCCTCGGTACCGCCCGAGGTGAAGACCACCTCGCTGGGGCGTCCGCCGAGCGCCTCGGCAAGGGTCTCCCGCGCCTCCTCGACGGTGCGGCGGGCCCGCCGGCCGGCGGCGTGCAGGGCAGAGGCGTTGCCGGTGACGGTGAGCTGGGCTGTCATCGCCTCGACGGCCTCCGGCAGCATCGGAGTGGTCGCAGCGTGGTCGAGGTAGGCCATGGTGGCGTCGATTCTACGAGGCGGATCGGGGGGCTCGGACGAGTGCCGGGGGTGAGCGGGTGCGCCTCCTGCAATTCGGGGTGCCCCCGGCCTCGGCGAGCGCCGCGTCCGGACGGTTCGCCGGTCGGGACGTGAGCCGGAAGCGAGCAGAACCGGCGGGCGGCGGCGACTGGGCCGACTGGGTTCGCGGGTCCGGTTCGTCCGTATCCAGCGCGCCCGGATCCGCAACGTCAGTCCGGGGGAGGCTGCCCCGCGTCGGGGCGGTCGGCGGAGGCATAGAGGTCGGTCACCGCCGCCGCCGCGCGGATCAGCAGATCGCGGACGTCCGGAGGCGAGAGGACTCGGACGTCCGCACCGAAGCTGAGGAGGGTCTGGGTTTCCTCGATGGAGGTGTAGCCGAGTTCGAGACGAGTCCATTCGCCATCCATCCCCTCCGGGACGGGATCGGCCATGAAACGGAGGTCAGTGACGCGACGCATGTGGTTCAGCGCGGATTCACGCGCGAGGACCGTGACGCGGATTTCCCATCGGCGGCGTTCGATGCCGGAGCGCAGGGTTTCCCAGACGTCGGCGAGTTCGAGGCCGGGGCGGCGGCGAACCGGTTCGTCGACGATGGTGGCGGAGACCACGCGATCGGCGCGGAAGAGGCGTGCCGATCCCGACTTGTCGGCGACCAGGTACCAGAAGCCCGCCTTGACGACGAGGCCGTACGGGTCGAGGAGGTAGGTGCCGGGTTCGGTCTCGTCGCGGCGGCGGTAGCGGAGCCGCAGCCGCCGATCGGTGAAGACCGCGGTGCTGAGGACGTCGAGGTCGACGGCGGGCTGCGATATCAGCCAGCGTGCCGGGTCCACCAGGACGCGGCGGCTCGTCAGCTCGGCGGCGGGCCGGTGCGGTTCGGGGAGGGCGGCCATGACCTTGCGCAGGGCCGAGCCCAGCGCCTCGTCGAGGCCGAGCGCCGTGTGCGTGCCCTGGGTGGCCAGGACGAACAGGGCGCGCGACTCGTCCTCGGTGAGACCGGTGACATCGGTGCGGAAGCCCGGCAGCAGGGCGATTCCGCCGTGCCGGCCACGCTCGGCGTAGACGGGGATACCGGAGGCGGAGAGGGATTCGATGTCACGGTAGATGGTCCGTATGGAGACCTCCAGGCGCTCGGCCAGCTCGGCGGCCGGCACGAGGCCACGGGTCTGGAGGAGCAACAGGATCGACAGCAGCCGGTCGGATTTCACGGGATGAGGGTCTCCGGAAAATATGACGGTGGTTGTCAGGTTATCCGGGAACAGTGCGCTGCACCGGCGGAACGGGCGGCTGGGGTCGGGAGGACAGTGCGGTTCCGTTTCGCCGGCCGGCCGAGCTCCAGGGCTTGGGCTCCAGGGCTTGGGCTCCAGGGCTTGGGCTCCGGCTCTGCGGAGCCCATACGAGAACCACGTGCACCGAACGACACACACCGAGGAGATGGACCGTATGAACGACCCTCGCCCCCAGTACGAGCGGGCCGCCGACCAGTTCGCGGAACTCTTGAAGACCGTGACGCCGGACCGGCTCGGCGACCCGACGCCGTGTTCGGAGTACGACGTCCGGGCCCTGCTGTCCCATGTGGTGGGCGGGACGCACCGGATCGCGTTGGTGGGTGAGGGCGGTGAGGCGACGACGGCGCCCGCGAGGGTGGACGGCGTCGGGGACGAGGGGTGGGGCGATGCCTACGTCGAGGCCCGTCGGCGGTTCGCCGAGGCGTGGGCGGATGACGCGAAGCTCGGGCTGGAGGTGACGGTGCCGTGGGGTCGAGTGCCCGGGGCCGCCGCGCTCGGGGGATATGTGATGGAGACGGTGGCCCACACCTGGGATCTCTCCCGGGCGCTCGGGCATCCGATGCCGCTGGATCAGTCGCTGGCCGAGGCCGTTCTGCCTGCCGCCCGGGCGATGCTGCCCGCAGGAGGCCCTCGCGGCGGGGAGGTGCCGTTCGAGGCGGTCCGGGAGGCGCCGGCGGGCGCGGACGCCTATGAGCGGCTGGCGGCTTGGCTGGGCCGCGAGGTTTAAGGGGCCGGACCGGCCCTGGCGTACCGGACCGCCTGGCGTATAGGGAAGCCCTGTACGCCAGGGGGCGGGGCTACGGAAGTTCCCGTACGCCCCCAAGGTTCAGCGCGGGGCCTTCGCCAGCTGGCGCGACTGGGCGACCAGCCGGTCCCGGCTGTCCCAGATCTCCGCGTCCTCCTCCAGATAGCCGCCGGCCAGATTCCGGGTGGTGATCGCGACCCGCAGCGGGCCGGGGGCCGGGCGGCAGCGGATGTGCGCGGTCAGCTCGATCGTGGGCGTCCAGCCCTTGAGGCCCAGGTCGAACGCGGCCGGCGGCATCGCGTCCACGGTCAGCAGCAGGGAGAGCGGGTCCGCGTCCCGGCCGTCCACGAGGGAGAACCAGCCGCGCATCTCGCCCTTGCCGGAGGGGGCGCCGACCACCCACCCGACGGTCGCCGGGTCGAGCCTGATGTTCAGCCGCTCCAGAATCGCCGAGCTGCCGGAGAGGCGTGGTGTCGGTCCGTCGTCCGTCCCGAGGCAGTTCTCGTACGGCGGGATGGAGGGCGGCAGCGCCGAGGTCCGCACCTCGTCGGTCAGTTCGCCGAGGTCGCCGTTGGTCGCCAGGACGCGGATGCGCTCGACCTCGGCGCCGTCCTCGCCGTACTGGAAGAGGGACGCCTGCCCGGTGGAGAGGGTGCGGCCGGCGCGGACGGTCTGGGTCCGGATCACCGCCGGGCCGGGCTGGGACGCGCTCAGATAGTGGGCCGAGACCGTGAAGGGGTCCGGATGCGGCAGCACATCTCCCAGGGCCCGCCCGAGCAGGGCCAGCAGATAGCCGCCGTTGACGGCGTGGCTGATCGTCCAGCCCGCCGAGAGCTCCGCGTCGTAGACGCCGGGTTCGCGCAGGGTGACCGCCGTGTCGCGGTCGAACTCGCTGTCGCCGATGGATGCCTGAACCGCCTGTGCCATAGCGGTACCGTACAACAAGGACATACTAAGCGGTAGCTTTCTATGGTTTCCTTCGTCACATCTCCTCGAAGGCGGCCGAACGCCGGTTCCAGGCCCTGGGCGCTCGCCAGTGGAAGCGCATCGCCAGCAGGCGCAGGGCGAAGGCGGTCACCGCGGCCAGGCCGCTGGTGAGCGCGTTCAATGTGTCGAACTTGATGAACAGCACGATCATGACCGCTCCGACGATGGCGGGCACGGCATAGAGATCGCGGTCCCAGCGCAGCAGCGACGGGACCTCATTGGCCAGGACGTCCCGGAGCACACCGCCGCCGACCGCGGTCGCGAGGCCCAGCGCCGCCGAGGAGGTGAGGCCGAGGCCGTATTCGTACGCCTTGGTCGTCCCGGTCACACAGAACAGTCCGAGGCCCGCCGCGTCGAAGACATTGACGCCGGTCTGGATGCGCTCGACCTGGGGGTGGAGGAAGAAGACCAGCGCGGCGGCCACCAGGGGCATCAGAAAGTAGCCGAGATCGGTGAAGGCGGCCGGGGGAACAGCGCCGATGATCAGGTCGCGCAGCAGCCCTCCGCCCAGCGCGGTCACCTCGGCCAGCACGGCGATGCCGAACACGTCGAAGTTCTTGCGTACGGCGAGCAGTGCGCCGGAGATCGCGAAGACGAAGATTCCGGCGAGGTCGAGCGCGTGCTGAACGGAGGGCGTGAAGAGTTCTTGGAACACCGGATGATTGTGCCGGGTCTACTCCCGTGTCCCGCCCGGCCCGCCAGCCCTGTCTGACTCGTCTGACTCGTCTGCCTCATCGGTGTTTCCCGACTCAACAGGCTCGACAGGGTCGGCAGGGTCGGCAGCCGCTACGGCTCCGCTGGCCCCGCCGCCCGCCTCCACCCCGCCGCCCCCGCCGCCCCCTTCGGTCTCGACCCCGGCTGTCTCGGCCCCGACTGTCTGGGCTGTCTCGGCCCCGGCGCGGGCCGTCTCCACCGGAGCCCCCCGCACCGCCGCCCCCGCGTCCGCCGACCGGGGAGCCACCGTCACCACCTCGACCGCCTCACGCGCCGACTCCAGCACCTTCTCCTGTGGCGCCAGGTCCGCCGCGTTCTCCGGATGGTGGCAGGCCACCTGCTGTCCAGGCTTCAGCGCGATGAGCGGGGGCTCCCGCGTGACGCAGATCTCCGTCGCCTTCCAGCACCGGGTGTGGAAGCGGCAGCCCGTCGGCGGGGAGATCGGCGACGGCACATCGCCCTTGAGGAGAATCCGCTCACTCTTGACGCCGCGCCGCCGCGGGTCCGGCACCGGCACCGCCGACATCAGCGCCTTGGTGTACGGGTGCATCGGCGCTTCGTACAGCGAGGCCCGGTCCGCCAGCTCCACGATCTTGCCCAGATACATCACCGCGATCCGGTCCGACACATGCCGGATCACGGAGAGATCGTGAGCGATGATCACATAGGTGAGCCCCAGCTCCTGTTGGAGGTCGTCGAGCAGATTCACCACCTGCGCCTGGATGGAGACGTCCAGCGCGGAGACCGGCTCGTCCGCCACCACCAGCCGGGGCTTCAGGGCGAGCGCCCGCGCGATGCCGATGCGCTGGCGCTGGCCGCCGGAGAACTCGTGCGGATAGCGGTTGTAGTGCTCGGGGTTGAGGCCCACCAGTTCGAGCAGCCGCTGGACCTCCTTCTTCACCCCGCCTTCCGGCGTGATGCCCTGGAGCCGGAAGGGCGCGGAGACGATGGTGCCGATCGTGTGCCGGGGGTTCAGCGAGGAGTACGGATCCTGGAAGATCATCTGGACGTCACGGCGCAGCGGACGCATCCCGGCGACACCCAGGTGGGTGATGTCGTGCCCCTCGAACTCGATCCGCCCGCCGGTCGGTTCGAGCAGCCGCGTGATCAGCCGGCCCATCGTCGACTTGCCGCAGCCCGACTCGCCGACCACGCCGAGGGTCTCGCCGGAACGGACGTCGAAGGTCAGCCCGTCGACGGCCTGGACGGCTCCGGTCTGCCGTCGCAGCAGCCCCTTCCTGATGGGGAAGTGCTTGACCAGGCCCTCGACCTTGAGGAGCACGTCCGGGGCCGCCTTGGCGTCCGGTGCGGCCCCGGTCTCCGTGGCAGCCCCGGTCTCCGTGGCAGCCTCGGTTTCCTTGGCGGCCCCGGTTTCCTTGGCCGCCCCGGTCTTCGGCGCGGCCTTCGCGTCCGCCGCCGCCTGCTGGGGAATCTTCACGTCGTCACTCACAGCTTGGGCGCAATCTCTTCGGTCCAGATCCGCGTCCGCTCCCCCTGCGCCATGTGACAGGCGGAGAAGTGCCGCCCGCCCACCTCGCGGAGTTCGGGGCGGACGGTGCGCGTCACATTGCCCTCGGGCACATCGGCGTACGGGCAGCGCGGGTTGAAGGCGCAGCCGTCGGGGATGTCGATGAGGCTGGGCGGGGAGCCCTTGACCGGGATGAGCCGTTCGGTCTGATCGCGGTCGATGCGCGGCATCGAGCCGAGCAGGCCCCAGGTGTAGGGGTGCTGGGGCTCGTAGAAGACCTTCTCGGCGGGGCCGCGTTCCACGCACCGGCCCCCGTACATCACCAGGATGTCATCGGCCAGTTCGGCGACGACTCCCAGGTCGTGGGTGATGACGATGACCGCGGAGCCGAACTCTCTCTGGAGATCCCTGATGAGGTCGAGGATCTGCGCCTGGACGGTGACGTCCAGCGCGGTCGTCGGCTCGTCGGCGATCAGCAGTTCGGGGTTGTTGACCAGCGCCATCGCGATCATCGCGCGCTGGCGCATTCCGCCGGAGAACTCGTGCGGGTAGTCGTCCACGCGTTTGTCGGGCTGGGGGATGCCCACCCGGTCGAGCATGTCGACAGCGCGCTTGCGCGCGGTCTTCTTGTCGACGTCGTGGTGGACCTGGTACGCCTCCACGATCTGCCTGCCGATCGTGTAGTAGGGGTGCAGGGCGGAGAGCGGATCCTGGAAGATCATCGCCATGTCCCGGCCGCGCAGCCTGCGGACTTCGTCCGGGTCAGCGCCGAGCAGTTCCCGGCCGTCGAGCCAGACCTCGCCGGAGATACGCGCCTTGCGGCGGCCGTACTGTCCCGCGGTGTGCAGGCCCATGATGCCCAGCGAGGTGACGGACTTGCCGGAGCCGGACTCGCCGACGATGCCGAGGGTCCGGCCCTTCTCCAGCCGGAAGCTGAGGCCGTCGACGGATTTCACGAGGCCGTCGTCGGTCGGGAAGTGGACCCGGAGGTCGCGTACTTCGAGGAACGCGGCCGGGGCGGGCGATCCGGCCGCCGCGACCTCGCCGGGGGCCGTTCCCGCACCGGTGTCGCCGTCCGCGGACGTGCCGGATTCGCCGGACGCATCGGCGGCTCCGGACGCGCCGGACGTAGCCGGGGTTCCGGACGCATCGGCGGCTCCGGAGCCACCAGACACGCCGGACGCACCAGACGCACCAGACACACCAGGGGTTCCGGACGTGCCGGACGCGTCCGAAGTGCCGGAGGTTTCGAGGTTGGTCATCCGAGCCTCACTCGCGGGTCGACGACGGCGTACAGCAGGTCCACGACGAGGTTGGCGACGCAGATGAACAGGGCCGCGATGAGCGTGACGCCGAGGATCAGCGGAAGATCCTTGGTGTTGATGGACTCGATCGCGAGCCGCCCGAGTCCTGGCAGGTTGTACGTGGACTCGGTGAGCACCGCCCCGCCCAGCAGCGCTCCGAGGTCGAGGCCGAGCAGCGTCAGCACGGGCGTCCAGGTGGAGCGCATCGCGTGCCGTCCGATGACGACCCGCTCTGTGAGTCCCTTGGCGCGGGCGGTGCGGATGTAGTCCTCGCCCATGATCTCCAGCATGGTGGCGCGGGTGAGGCGCGCGTACATCGCCGCGTACAGGAAGGCGAGGGTGATCCAGGGCAGGATCAGCGTCTCGAACCACTGGGCCGGATCCTGCCCCAGCGAGGCGTACTCGCCGCCGACCCAGTCCAGCTGGTAACTGAAGATCGCCAGCGAGAGCAGTCCGGTGAAGTAGATCGGGAGCGATACGCCGGCCAGCGCGACGGTCATCGCGGCCCGGTCCCACAGGGTGCCGCGGCGCAGCGCGGAGACGACGCCGGTGCTGACACCGCCGACGACCCAGAGCAGACAGGCTCCCCCGGCGAGCGACAGGGTGACCGGGATGGCCTCGGTGAGCTGCGGCCACACCTCCTGTTCGGTACGGAAGGAGTAGCCGAAGCAGGGGGCGGGGCAGTTGGTGACGTCCGCGCCGTTGGCGTACTCCCGGCCCACGAACAGGCCCTGGACGAAGTGCCAGAACTGCACCAGCACCGGATCGGCCAGACCCAGCTTCTTCCGGATGCCCTCGATGGCGGCGGGGTCGGTCTGCTTGCCGGCGAAGAGATACGCCGGATCGGACCCGGCCCACTTCGGGAGCACGAAGAAGATGACGAAGGTCGTCAGGGTCACGACCAACAGCATCATGGCGACGGCGAACAATCGCCGGACGATGTATGCAAGCACTGTGCGCGGCCCGGCGGCGGCCGGGGCGACCCCGGTCGACGGGGTGCTCCCGGCCGCCGCCCGAGGCCATCACCTGCCCTTCGGGACTGGCGGGTTGGGCGATGGTGGGGGCGTGGCCGGTCGCCCGGGGCCGGGCCGCGGGCGACCGTGCACGTCACGGCTGAGGACTGCACGTCATGACGGACGAAGTCACGTCATGACGGACGACTGGACGTCATGGCGGAGGACTGGACGTCATGGCGGAGGATTACTTGACGACGCCCAGGCTGACGTAGTCGTAACGGCCGTTGTAGGCCGCCGTCGAGTAGGCGTTCGTCAGCCGCGAGCTGCGCCAGGTGATGTTCTTCTCGTAGATGAACGGCATCTGCACGGCCAGGTCGGCGACGGCGTGGTTCATCTGCTGGTAGATCTCGCCGGCCTTGTTCGGGTCGGTCTCCTTCAGAGCGTCGTCGAAGAACTTGTTGATCTTCGGATCGTTCGTCTCGGAGATGTTGTAGTTGCCGTTCGTGGCGATGAAGCGGCCGTCGACGAGCGGCTGCGAGAATCCCTGGCCGGTCGGGAAGTCCGGGCCCCAGCCGGACATGACCAGGCCCAGGCCGCGCTGCTTCACCACGGCCGGCGAACCGGTGATGCTGGAGGATTCGGCACCGTCGATCGCCTCGACCTCAGTCTTGATGCCGACGGCCCCGAGGGCCTGCTGGAGCGCCTCGGCCGCCTGGACCTCGTTCGGGTTGTTGCTGCGGGCGCTGATGTTGGTACTGAAGCCGTTCGGCTTGCCGCACGCCTTCAGGGCTTCCTTGGCCTTGGCGGTGTCCGGCTTGCCCTGGCGCGCCTTGATGCCGTACGGGTCGTAGTCGTCCGCGCCCTTGATGCCCTTGGGCAGCATGTTCGTGGCGATGTCACCGCCGGCCTGCGGGCCGCCGCGGACCGTCTGCAGCGATGTGTAGTCGGTGGCGTAGATGACGGCCTTACGGCACTCGATGTTGTCGAACGGCGCGACCTTGGTGGCGATGTCGACATAGCGGACGAAGCTCGTCTCGATGTTGTCGACATTGTCCTTGTGCTCGGTGAGCGCCTTGGTACGGCCCGCCTGGGCCATTCCGGTGGCGTTCAGGTCGAGGTCGTACTCGCCCTTGATGAGCAGTTCGTCGATGGCCTCGATGTTGGAGTTGATCGTGACGGTGATCTTGTCCGGCAGCGCGGGCCGGATCGGGTCGGACGCCTTCTGCCACTTGTCGTTGCGGACGAGGACGATGCTCTTCTTCGGCGTGTACGACTCGAACTTGTACGGGCCCGAGGAGAACGGCTTCAGCTGGTACTTGGCCGCCGTGTCCTTCTCCTTCTTCACCGGCGACCCGGACGGCATGGCGAGCATCTGCTCGAAGTCGCCGTTGGGCGCGGCCAGGTTGAAGACGATGGTCGTGTCGTCGGGCGTCTGGATCGCCTGCAGTCCGAGCTTGTCCGCGGTGGTGTCCTTGTACGGCCCCGGGTACTTCTGCTCCGGGTCGAGGACCTGCCGCAGATACTGCGGGCCGCCGGTGATGACGTCCTTGGCCCAGATGCGCTCGATCCCGTACTTGATGTCCTTGGAGGTGATCGGCGAACCGTCCTCCCAGGTGATCCCGGAGCGGAGCTGGTAGGTGTAGGTCTTGCCGCCGTTGGAGACGACGCCCTTGGCCTTGGCGAGGTCGGGGACGAGTTCGGCGCCCGCGGCGCCCGGTTTGGTCGCGTACGAGATGAGTTGCCGCGCGTAGAACCGGGAGAAGTCCCAGGCCATGCCGTAGTACTGGCGCTGGGGGTCGGCGGAGTCCAGGTCCTGTTTGCCGATGAACTTCAGCGTGCCGCCCGCTTTGGTCGACGGACTGGCGATGCCCTTGGCTCCGGCGTTGAATCCGGCGCCCTTGCCGCCGCCGTTCTCGTCGTCGGAGCCGCCGCCGCACGCCGCGGTGGCCGTGAGGGCGGCCACGACGAGCGCCGCTCCGGCGATGCGCCTGGTCCTCGACGAACGTAGGGGAGTCATAGTTCCTGCAACCTCCGGGGTAGCGCGGTCCCTGCTCGACGCCGGGAATCCATCGGGGAGCCGCCTGACATCTGTGGCAGGGGCACGTTCAGTTGGCCGCGGCCGGGCGGCGCCGCGGGGATCGAGGGCGGTCACCGGGTGCCCTTGGGGTCGAGCGCGTCCCGCACTCCGTCGCCGAAGAGGTTGAAGGCCAGGACCGTGATGAAGATCGCCAGACCGGGCACCACCATGAAGGTCGGGTCGGACTCATAGGTCTTCACCGCCGAGGAGAGCATCTGCCCCCATGAGGCGGTGGGCGGCTTCACCCCCGCGCCGAGGAAACTGAGCGCCGCCTCGGTGAGGATGTTGGTGGGGATCATCAGGGTCGCGTAGACGGTGATCGGGGCGACGAGGTTCGGCAGGAGTTCCCTGAAGAGCACATAGCGCCGGCCCGCGCCCAGGCTGCGGGCGGCCTCCACGTACTCCTTCTCCCGGAGGGAGAGGGTCTGGCCGCGGACGATGCGTCCGACGTACGGCCAGCCGAAGAAGCCGATCACGGTGACGAGGATGGCGACTCGGACGTTGGTCCCGGTCATGCCCAGCAGATCGGTGGGGAGCACCGAGACCAGGGAGATGATGAAGAGCAGCTGCGGGAAGGCGAGCAGCATGTCCATCACCCGGCTGATGACCGAGTCGACCCAGCCGCCGAAGTATCCGGCCATGACGCCGAACACCGTCCCGAGCAGTACGGCGACCAGGGCGGCCAGGAAGGCCACCAGGAGCGAGATCCGCGCGCCGTAGACGATCCGGCTGAAGACATCGCGGCCGTTGCTGGGCTCGACGCCCAGCAGATGCTCGGAGCTGATGCCGCCGTACGAACCGATGGGCAGGCCGAACAGCGGATCGAGCTTGTCCTGGTGGAACTTGTCGGGCGGGTGGCCGAGCAGATCGACGATGAGCGGGGCGAAGACGGCGACGAGGACCAGGAGTATGACAACGATGCCGCCCGCGAGCGCGAGCTTGTCCCGCTTCAGTCGGGTCCAGGCGATCTGCCGCAGTGATCGGCCCTCGACCGACTTCTTGAGTACAGCCGCCGCGACGTCGGCGGTCGCGGCCTTCTCCGCGTCCGCGCTCGTGTCGTGCATTGGTGCCGTCATCGTGGTGGGGCCCCTCTCGGCCGGAGGTGACCGGCCCGTACCCGCCGCTGGAGCGGCTTCGTTCACAACATCCGGTTGGACATGCGGCAGTCGGTACGGAGGTACGGGTTACCCAGCCGTACAAGGGGTGCGCGTCTCCCCTTGGTGCGGGAGTCTTCAACGGTCCCGCGATCACCCGCCAGACCCCCTGAGCAATGGTTGCTCAAACGTGATGCACCCTCAGAGGCTCCGATATCCGGACCGCTTCCCATACTGAGCGGATCGGTAATTGCCGTGTATGAGGCGAAAGTTGGGACAGTTCCCACTATGTGGACCGGAGTGCGTCCGAGGGATCGAAGGGGCAATTGCGCTCGGAAACAGGCAAACGACCGGGCCGGGCACGGCATTCGTGAAGCTCGTGCGGAGCCGGGGTGTGTGGGCCCTTCACACATGCCGTACGGGCCGCGCGCGGAGACCTGCGGAGACCGGGGTGGGCGGTCGCGGCGAACCGGGCGCGCGGGCGGGCGGCCACGCTCGGGGGTCGGCGCCCGAGGAACGGTGACTCCCGGGGTTGGGCGCGCGCTTCCGGATTCAGCGCGTGGGGGCGCGGTGTTCACCCGGATCAGTGCCGTCGGGGATCAGCACCCTTGGGGATCGGTGAACATCCGGGCGAGCCTTCGGGCTTCCGTCTTCTGAAGGATCGGCCCCGATGCTCGGGCTTCGGGGGCCGGCTACCGGCCTCCGGCTACCGGCTACCGGCTACCGGCTACCGGCTACCGGCTACCGGCTACCGGCTACCGCAGGATCAGCGGCCGTGGGGAGGGGGGTAGCCGTAACCGCCGCCGCCATGCGCGGGGTCATGGGCGTCACGGTCGTAGAAGGGCTGGGCATTGGCCCGCAGCCACATCGCCACCGGGTCGTACTCGTCCGACATCGCGACCGTGGAGACGGGCAGCCCGTCCGGCACCGCGGCGATCGACTGCTGCATCATCGCGCGCACCGCGTCCACCGACTGTCTGCCCGTGTCGTACAGATCGAGCCCGATGGCGAGATACGGAGTGCCCAGCGCGGGCTGGACCCACGCGCGGCGCAGTGAGCGGACGGCGGTGGTGCGGTGGGCGTTCTGCGAGAGCAGGGCGTAGAAGTGCTGGATCTCGATGGCCGGTTCGGAGAGCCTGAGCGGTCCGGCCGGCATCCGGTCGAGGCCGGTGGCGATCCGGCGCAGATCCGGCCAGGGGATGCCGACGCCGCCACCGGGGGCATGCGGATTCAGCCAGATGCCCCAGCGGTCGGGGTAGAGCGCTCGGGCGATGTCGAGCCCGCTGACCACCTCATGTGCGCGGTTCCAGCCGGAGACGGAGAGTTCCTGGGCGGAGGTGACACAGGGGGCGTAGCCGACGCCGTCGATCTCCATGTTCCCGTACTGCGCGTCCGGGGTGCCCGGCCGGCCCTGCCAGAGCAGCATCCACACCTGGCCGCCCGCGGGGTCGGCGAGCGCCTTGAGCAGTGCCTCGTACGCGTCATAGCGCCCGGGGGTCACCTGGCGGAGCATGTGCTCGACCTGCCCGGTCGCCGCGGTGCCTGACGCGCTCACCCTGGTCCCGCCCCTCTGTCCGACCCTGTATCCGACATTCGCGACCTCCAGCCGGTGGGAGGCCGACTCCGGACCGCTGGTGGTGTCCGGGCATATGAAACCAGCTTAATCGGCCGTCCTGACATCGACTTGACGTCCTTGAGCGCCACCCGTTCGCTATCTGTGATCCCGCTGATAGAAGGGGCGCAGCTTCTCCAGCATCCAGTCGGCCACGGGGTCGTGTGCGACGTCCAGCAGCACGATGCTGACGGGCCAGGGAATCGGGACCCGGCCCAGCGCCCGGCCCAGGGCGTCCAGGGGGGCGTTGGCGTGGGCGGCGTCGAGGGAGGCGAGCTGGACGCCGATGAAGAGCGTCGGCGGATCGCCCTCGACGGAGGCGAGAGCCCTGCGCGCGGTGAGGACGACGCCGGACTCCTGGAACTCCCCGGCCGCCGCGGCCAGGAAGTCGACGGGCTCGTCCTGCCAGTCCGGCTCGAAAAGCCGTACGCGCCCACCGCTCGCGGGCCCCGCCCCAGGGCCTCCGGCATCGATGACGCCCCCCAGCGGGTCGCCCACCGCCCGGCACAGTTCGGCGACGGCGGGCGGCGGCAGCGGCGCGCCGACGGCGCCACCCGGATTGACGGCGATGCCGAGCTGCGGGGGCAGTCCGCGGGCGAACTCGCGCGCGGGCGCGACGGTGAAGGACATATGGCTGCCGACGCAGGCCATGAACTGCTCTTCCGAGCTGAAGACGGGCACATACGCCCCACCGTCGATCTCCATCATGGGCAGATCGAGGTCCCGGCTCTCCGGGCCGCCGCCGTTGGGCAGCGGCACCCAGATACGGCTCCGCCCGAGCACCTCGACGAGCCGCGCACCCGCGGCCGGGTTCCCGACCGACGCGGCGAGCACCTCTTCCAGCTCGTTCACAGGCCACTGCGCGTAGAGACGCGAATGCGCCTGCTCCGACATGGTCATGCCCCCGACCCTCTCCCCCGGCTCCCACCGGGCGTCCCACGACTGCGCTCCCCCGACTTTAATGCCGTGGAAGGCCGCGGGGGCCGCGCGGGGCGCGGACGAGCGGCGGCCACTTAGCCAAGGTGGACGGCACCGCGAGGCGCGCGGGGCGCAGGCGGGGTGGACGGCGCGGGGCGCGAGGGGCGGGCGGACGGCGCGAACGGGCGGTGCGGTCCAGCCGCCCCCGCCGCCCGGCTGCTCCCGGCCCCGCCCGTCCCGGCGTCCCACCCGCCCTGGCGTTCCGCCCGGCGGGTGGCCGCACCCCACCACAGAGCGGTCTGACGGCGACAGAGGCGGGGGCCAGGGAGGCCGGGACGGGGAGACGGCCGCGGGTACGGGGACAAGGCGCCGGGACGGAGAGGACGGGAACAGCCACGGGGACGGGACGGGGAAACAGGAACGGCCCCTGGGGACGCGGACGGCTGAAAAATGCCCTACCCATCCGGGTGCCCGAGCCCGCGGGCTCGGGCTGGTGCTCGTGTTCCGCTCCCACGTACGCAAGCTCGCGCCCGCGCCCCTGCCTCGTACACAGACCCGTGCCGTACACGGACCCGCGCCCCTATGTCCCGCCTCACAGACGTCCCGTACACGTCCCGTATCCCGTCTCGCGGGTCCGTTTCCGTACTCGGGCGCCGCCCTCAGCACCTCGGCGGGCTGGCGAACCCCATCCGGGTCAGGACCGTCGCCGCGTCCCGGTCCAGCAGCACCGCGGAGGCGCAGCCGGACGGGAGACGGCCGCCCTCCGCGTCCGAGATGAGACGGCCGGCGGCACGGCGGTGGCGGGCGAAGGCGTACCCCGACACTCCCCGGCCGCGCTCGCGCTGCCCCTGCCGGGCGATCTTCGGCGAGACGTCGAGGATGACCAGATGCAGGGCCGTGCCCCGGCGCCGGGCCTCACGGGCGAGCCAGCGGCGCACCCACGCCTGCGTACCGCAGTCGTGGACGACGACGCTCTCGCCGGAGCGCAGGGCCCGCCGCAGCCCCGCGTAGTGCGCGAGGCGGACGAAGGGGCGGTAGACCGCGTACGGCAGAAACCCGGGCATTCGGGCGTCCCACCGGTCCCGCGTGTCCTGGGAGTCGATGCGCAGGCCGCTCGCCGCACGCCGGATCAGCGTGGACTTCCCGCTGCCGGGCAGCCCGGAGACCACCACGAGGTCACCCGCTCCGAATGTCAGCCGCCGCGGACTGCGCCCGGAGCGCTCCCGCAGATCCCGCAGCGCGGGCGCGGGCGCCCCCAGAAGCTCCCGGACGGGCGCCGATGGCTGAGCGGGCACCCCCGCGGTCGTCGCGTAAGCACCGGAGTGCTGCAACGTCATCACACCCTCCCCCACTGTCAGCTCACCGACACACTTGCCCAAGAAGCGTAAAGAAATGGTAATGCGGTTCAACGGGTTTCCCCGTGAAGAGCGTCTTGCCCCATGTCGCGGTTCCGGGAACGGCGACGGGAGAATCCGTTGGGCCCGTCCACCCCACTCGACCGTGAGGCGTGCAATGATGTGCCCGCCAACTGCATACCGGCCGCTTGAATCCGCGCGGGAGAGTTCCGGCCATGCCGCCGGACGCCGAAGGAGCAAGTTCCTCCCTTGAATCTCTCAGGCCCCGTACCGCGCGCGATGAGGCAGATCTGAAAAGCGAGCCGCTGGCAGTGGCTCCACCCAAGGTGCAAGTCGCGACCATCTCTACGTACGGTCGCGGTGAACCTCTCAGGTTCCGATGACAGATGGGGAGGAACGTCCTCGTCGCCATGCCTTGGGAGTCCCGTCCATGAGCCCTGCCCCCCGTCGTACCCCCCTCGACGCCCTGCACCGGTCGCTGGGCGCGACCATGACCGATTTCGCCGGCTGGGACATGCCGCTGCGGTACGCCAGCGAGCGCGACGAACACCAGGCCGTACGCACCCGAGCGGGCCTCTTCGACCTCTCCCACATGGGCGAGATCACGGTCACCGGCCCGCAGGCCGCCACACTCCTGGACTACGCGCTGGTCGGGAACATCGGCACGGTCGGCGTCGGGCGCGCCCGCTACACCATGATCTGCCGGGAGGACGGCGGCATCCTGGACGATCTGATCGTCTACCGCCTCGGTGACGCCGAATACATGGTCGTGGCCAACGCGGACAACGCCCAGACCGTCCTGGACGCGATCACCGAGCGTGCCGCGGGCTTCGACGCCGAGGTGCGCGACAACCGGGACGCCTATGCGCTGATCGCCGTACAGGGCCCCGAGTCCGCGGGCATCCTGAAGTCCGTCACCGACGCCGACCTGGACGGGCTGAAGTACTACGCGGGCCTGCCCGGCACGGTCGCCGGGGTCCCCGCGCTGATCGCCCGTACCGGCTACACGGGCGAGGACGGCTTCGAGCTGTTCGTCGAGCCGGAGCGGGCACAGGAGCTGTGGAAGTCGCTGACGGCCGCGGGCCGGGACGCCGGTCTCGTCCCCTGCGGTCTGTCCTGCCGCGACACCCTGCGCCTGGAGGCGGGCATGCCGCTGTACGGGCATGAGCTGACCACCGCGCTGACCCCCTTCGACGCCGGCCTCGGCCGGATCGTGAAGTTCGAGAAGACCACGAACGGCGGAGCCTTCGTGGGCCGCGAGGCCCTGGCCGCGGCGGCCGAGCGCGCCGAGACCGCCCCGCCGCGCAAGCTCGTCGGCCTGATCGCCGAGGGCCGCCGTGTCCCGCGCGCCGGATACGAGGTCGTCGCCGGCGGCAAGGTCGTCGGCGAGGTCACCTCGGGCGCGCCCTCCCCCACGCTGGGGAAGCCGATCGCCATCGCGTACGTGGACCCGGAGCACGCCGTCCCCGGCGCCGAGGGCGTCGGCGTCGACATCCGCGGCACGCACGAGCCGTACGAGGTCGTCGCGCTGCCGTTCTACAAGCGCCAGAAGTGACCCTCGGCACACCCTCGCCCACCACCCCCCTGCCCGTACATCCGCACTTCCCGCGTACAGGAGAATTCAGATCATGAGCAACCCCCAGCAGCTGCGTTACAGCAAGGAGCACGAGTGGCTGTCGGCCGCCGACGGCGGTGTGTCGACGGTCGGCATCACGGAGTTCGCGGCCAACGCGCTCGGTGACGTCGTCTACGCACAGCTTCCCGAGGTGGGCGACACGGTGACCGCGGGCGAGACCTGCGGCGAGCTGGAGTCGACCAAGTCGGTCAGCGATCTGTACTCCCCGGTCTCCGGAGAGGTCACCGAGATCAACCAGAACGTCGTGGACGACCCTTCGCTGGTGAACACCGCCCCCTTCGAGGGCGGCTGGCTGTTCAAGGTGCGGGTCGGCGAGGAGCCCAAGGATCTGCTCACCGCCGACGAGTACGCGGATTTCTCCAGCGGCTGACGTGCCCCCGCAGCTGATGCGCCCCAGCAGCTGAGGGACTTTGGCAACCGACCATCACCACCCCCAGGGATCCAGAGATGTCGCTTCTCAACACCCCTCTCCATGAGCTGGACCCGGACGTCGCCGCCGCCGTCGACGCCGAGCTCCACCGCCAGCAGTCCACCCTCGAGATGATCGCCTCGGAGAACTTCGCTCCGGTCGCGGTCATGGAGGCCCAGGGCTCCGTCCTCACCAACAAGTACGCCGAGGGCTACCCCGGCCGCCGCTACTACGGCGGCTGTGAGCATGTCGACGTCGTCGAGCAGATCGCCATCGACCGTGTGAAGGCGCTCTTCGGCGCCGAGCACGCGAACGTCCAGCCGCACTCGGGCGCGCAGGCGAACGCGGCGGCGATGTTCGCGCTGCTGAAGCCCGGCGACACGATCATGGGCCTGAATCTCGCGCACGGCGGGCATCTGACCCACGGCATGAAGATCAACTTCTCGGGCAAGCTCTACAACGTGGTCGCCTACCACGTGGACGACGCCACCGGCCAGGTCGATATGGCCGAGGTCGAGAAGCTCGCCAAGGAGTCCCGGCCCAAGCTGATCGTGGCCGGCTGGTCCGCGTACCCGCGTCAGCTGGACTTCGCCGCCTTCCGCAGGATCGCGGACGAGGTCGGCGCGTATCTGATGGTCGACATGGCCCACTTCGCGGGCCTCGTCGCGGCGGGTCTGCACCCCAACCCGGTGCCGCACGCCCATGTCGTCACCACGACCACCCACAAGACGCTGGGCGGCCCGCGCGGCGGAGTGATCCTCTCCACGCAGGAACTGGCGAAGAAGATCAACTCGGCGGTCTTCCCCGGTCAGCAGGGCGGCCCGCTGGAGCATGTCATCGCGGCGAAGGCGGTCTCCTTCAAGGTGGCCGCCACCGAGGACTTCAAGGAGCGCCAGCGGCGCACGCTGGACGGCGCGCGCATCCTCGCCGAGCGCCTGGTCCGGGACGACGTCAGGAAGTACGGCGTCTCCGTGCTCTCCGGCGGTACGGACGTCCATCTGGTCCTCGTCGACCTGCGCGACTCGGAGCTGGACGGCCAGCAGGCCGAGGACCGGCTCCACGAGGTCGGCATCACGGTCAACCGCAACGCCGTCCCGAACGACCCCCGGCCGCCGATGGTGACCTCGGGCCTGCGGATCGGCACCCCGGCGCTCGCCACCCGCGGTTTCCAGGCGGACGACTTCCGCGAGGTCGCGGACGTCATCGCCGAGACGCTGAAGCCGTCCTACGACGCCGAGGCGCTGCGCGCCCGGGTGACGGCGCTGGCCGCGAAGCACCCGCTGTACCCCGGTCTGTAGCCCTTACGTTCCACCGGCGGATTCCGGGGCACCGCGCACACTGGACGGTGAGCGCGGTGCCCCGCCCGTACCACGCACCACCCCGGTGCATCCCGCGCACCACCCCGGCGCGTATCCGCACCACCCCGCACCACCCCGGCAGACAACGGCGTCTACCACTCTCCTAGGAGTCCCCGTGGCCATCTCGGTCTTCGACCTCTTCTCGATCGGCATCGGCCCCTCCAGCTCCCACACGGTCGGCCCGATGCGCGCCGCCCGGATGTTCGCCCGGCGGCTGAAGAACGAGGGTCTGCTCGTCCACACCGCCTCGGTACGGGCCGAGCTGTACGGTTCGCTCGGCGCGACCGGCCACGGCCACGGCACCCCGAAGGCCGTCCTCCTCGGCCTGACGGGCGCCTCCCCCCGTACGGTCGAGGTCGAGACGGCCGACGAGCGGGTGGAGCGGATCAAGGAGTCCGGCCGGATCAGTCTGCTCGGGATGCACGAGATCGGCTTCGACTTCGACAGGGACCTGATCCTCCACCGCCGCAAGACCCTGCCGTACCACGCCAACGGCATGACGGTCTTCGCGTACGACTCCGAGGGCGCGACCGTCCTGGAGAAGACGTACTACTCGGTGGGCGGCGGCTTCGTCGTGGACGAGGACGCGGTGGGCGAGGACAGGATCAAGCTCGACGACACCGTGCTGCGGCACCCCTTCCGCACGGGCGACGAACTGCTGCGGCTGACCGAGGAGACCGGGCTCTCGATCTCCTCCCTCATGTTGGAGAACGAGAAGGCGTGGCGCACGGAGGACGAGATCCGTGCGGGTCTGCTGGACATCTGGGGGGTCATGCGGGCCTGCGTCTCGCGCGGCATGTCCCGTGAGGGCATCCTCCCCGGCGGCCTCAAGGTCCGCCGGCGCGCCGCCAACTCGGCCCGCCGGCTGCGCGCCGAGGGCGACGCTTCGGCCCACGCCATGGAGTGGATCACGCTCTACGCGATGGCCGTGAACGAGGAGAACGCGGCGGGCGGCCGGGTCGTCACCGCCCCCACCAACGGCGCGGCGGGCATCATCCCGGCCGTTCTCCACTACTACACGAACTTCGTGCCGGGCGCCGACGACGAGGGCGTGGTCCGCTTCCTCCTCGCGGCAGGCGCGATCGGCATGCTCTTCAAGGAGAACGCCTCCATCTCCGGCGCCGAGGTCGGCTGCCAGGGCGAGGTCGGCTCCGCCTGCTCCATGGCCGCGGGCGCCCTCGCGGAGGTCCTGGGCGGCACTCCCGAACAGGTCGAGAACGCCGCCGAGATCGGCATGGAGCACAACCTCGGCCTCACCTGCGACCCGGTCGGCGGTCTGGTCCAGATCCCCTGCATCGAACGCAACGGCATGGCGGCGGTCAAGGCCGTGACCGCGGCGAGGATGGCGATGCGCGGCGACGGCAGCCACATGGTCTCGCTCGACAAGGTCATCAAGACCATGAAGGAAACGGGCGCGGACATGTCGGTCAAATACAAGGAGACGGCGCGGGGCGGGCTCGCGGTGAACATCATCGAGTGCTGAGGTCGTAGGCCCTGAACGGCACCTTTCCAGCCACCGGAACTACTTGTGCCGGCTACGGCTGTGCGGTGGCAGCGCGGCGAGCGCGAGCAGAATGGCCAGTCCGAGCAGCAGGATCGCCTCCCGCACGAGCTGCTCGGCGCGCCAGAGCTGGACCGGCAGCCCGATCCAGGGCACGTGCAATCGCGCGACGCCTTGGAGTGCCTTGGGCCGAATCGGGGTGGAGTCAGGGGTGGAGTTGGCGTCACCTTTGGTGATCAGGTCGTTGTTGGGAAGTACCCCGTGGACCCGATGGGTGAGCAGTTGGCCGGATCGAGTGGGGTCCTGGGCCAGCACGATCTGGCCCACCGCCGGTGTGCGGTCGCGTGGTGGCTGGTAGAGAACGACGTCGCCCGGCATGAGGGCGGGACGCATGGAGCCCGACTGCACCACGCCCGCTGTCCAGCCCAGCGCCACCACGGGCAATTGCGCCCACACCATCAGCCCGACCATCGAGCCGAGCAAGGTACGTGCGGTGATCGAGGTGACCACGCGGATCGGGTGCGGGACGTCTTTGACCGTGGGTTGGCGGGGAGCGCCGGCAGCAGGGTCACTGGGGAGAGTCACTTGTGTTCCCGTGCTTCCCAGGTGAAGGTCACCTCGTTGGTGTTGGTGCTCTGCGAGCCATTGGGTGCGCTCCGGCTGAACTCCCACGCGATGCGGAAACTCACCGCGCCGCGCAGGGGGGAGGGACCCACGCCGGTGCGGAAGTCGGTGTGCACGGCGACGAACGTGTCCAGGGTGCCGCGGAACACGGTCTCGCGCCGGGTGAAGCCCTTGCAGTCGCCGGCGTCGCCGCCGCTGCCCACCTCGATTCTGAGGTTGACGAAGGACTGGAAGTTGTTGGGCCAGTTCGGTGAGCTGCTGTACACCTTGAGCACTGAGGGGAAATCGGTGTTCGATTTGATCCTGATGCAGTTGGAGCCCCTGTCGCCAGGTTGCATGTCCTCGACGTCGAACATGGGCACCTTGCTGTCATTGGCCAGCCCGAACGAGCCGGAGGTCCACGTGTTGCCGCTGTTGCTGCTGGTCGCACTCCAGTCGGCGTTGGTGGCACTCCAGACCAGAGCACCGCTGAGCAGTAACCCGAGCGGAACGGGCACCACCTTTACCAGCACGTTCAGCCAGGGACGCCCCATTGCCCACTCCGTTCAATCCCATCACTCCGCACCGTATTGTCCCAGCTTGTCGCACCTTGTCTCTCCGGTGGTGGTGACGCTCCGTATCGCGATCCGGGTCTGATGGAGGCTCGGCTCCCTGCGACACCGTGCTCTCATGGCGTTGTCGTTCACTGAACGTGCACGACGGACCTGGTTGAGCGGCGCGAAGCGTCCGGGGTGGGGGCCGACGTCGGGCTGATGACCGTGAGGCGCAGGCCGCGATCGTGTTCGTGGCGACATCGGGCTGCGCGTGGAGGCGGTTGCCTCCGGTGTTCGGTCCGTGCCGGCAGACGGTGTACCGACGTTTCGCCCAGTGGAGTCAGGACCCCGTCGTTCGCCGCGGCGCGAGCGGCGTCGGGCGGTAGCCCTCCTCCGCCAGCCAGGCGCGGGCCCGGCCGAGCTGTCGTTCCTCGTGGAATCGGTGGTACCGGCGCGAGGCGCGCTCGTCGTGGGAGAGGACGTCTTTGAACCGCCGGAAGGCTCCTCGCCCGGCGATGGCGATCCGCAGCCGGGCGGCGAGGGCGGGATCACCGAGCCCGTCGACGAACAGTTCCATGTCCCGGTAGCCGGGCCGGGAACCGAGAGCCGGCACGTGCAGCCATCGCTCGGGGTCGTCCGCGGCCCCCCGAGCCCGGGGTCGAACTCGTCGGTGAACGCCGGAAAGCACTCCCCGGTGGACAGATCGAGTCGGCCACCCGAGTGGGCGGGGTCGCCCTCCAGCAGCATGGCGAGCATCTCCAGATCGACCCCGAGCGGACGCAGGAGGGGATCCGCCGTGCCGTCCATGGCCGTGCGCAACCGGTCCGCCAGCTCCTCGTCCCCCTCGAAGCCGCGCTCCTGGAGTGCGCTCAGGAACTGGGCCGCCGTCTCCGCGGCACCCGGCAGACCCAGCGCCGCAGCCCCGGCCACGCCCTCGCCGGCCAGTTGCAGCACATCACTCGCGGGTCCCCGGCGCAACGCCGCCAGCAGCGCCGCCCCGTCCTGCCCGTAAAGCGCACGGCGCAGAGCCCGCAGCCCGTCCTCGTCCCATGCCTCGGCCATGTGTCCGACAGTAACGCGCCGCCAAGGACGTACGGCGACGTGCCCGCGCCCGTGGAACCGGCAGCGCCGCCCTCAACGGCGGTGCTTGCGGCCGCTCTTGCCCGAGCGGCGGCTGCGGTTACGGATGTGGCCGAGGCGGGCGGCGGGGGTCCGCAGCGCGCGGGAAGCCAGCCGTCGGAGCTCTTCGAGTCCGGCCCGGTCCGGGTGCGTGGAGGCCAGCGCGGCGGCGACCGCTTCCCCGGCCTGGGGGCCCTGGGCGCTCAGCGCTTCCTCGGCGCCGTCCCGGCCGCCCGTCAGTTCCACGAGTTGGAGCAGGCTCTCGGCGAGCACCAGCAGGTGCTCCTCATCGGTCATGTCCTCGGGGGAGAGAAGTTCACGGTGCGCCAGCACGCTCAGCGCGAGCGGCGCGAGCCGGGGGTCGCCGCGCAACTCGCGCAGCAGCCGTTCGCCCTCGCCATCCGGCAACGCCGTCAGCAGTACGGTGAGCATCGCCTGGGCACGCGTGCGGAAGACCATGGTCCGTACGGCTTCGGTGAGTTGCCGCAGTGCGGCGTCCCGCTCACCACGCGCCGACAGCCAGCCGTCCAGCTCCGCGCGGGCGGCATCCGGGTCGTAGTCGTCGGCCAGCACCCCCAGCAGACCGGCCGCCGGCGCCTGTGCCAGCTCGCCGACCAGCGGTGCGTCCCGGCCCGCCGCCAGCAGCCGCTGCCGTACCGCCCACGTGCCCGGCTCGGTGAGACGGATGAGCTCGACGGGCCCGGCGGTCAGCTCCTCACGCCGACGGTGGACGCGTTCCCGCGCCGCCGGGTCCGCCGCCGCCACGAAGCCCAGCAGCTCCGCGAACTCCGGCGGCATGTCGGCCGGCGGCGCGGAGCCGGCGTCGGCGAGGTCGACGTCGAGGAAGACCGGGTCGGCCATCCCCCGGTCGCGCTCAAGCGCGCCCAGGTCGACCAGCGCGTCGATCACCGTGCGCAGATCCCGGTCGGCTTCCTCGAACCACATCCGCTCCTGGAACTCCGATCCGCCCTCCCACTCGAAGCGCGTCCGGTAGACCAGGTGCACGGAGTCGCGCAGACGCGGCCAGGGCATCGGCTGCGGCAGGCTGTAGAGCGTGTTCAGCACGTCCTCCAGCACGTCCTCGTACACATCGAAGAGCATCGACTCGGTCTGCCAGCCGCCGCGCGCCCCGATCAGGGCCTTCCGCAGCTCGAAGCAGGCGTCGAAGGCACGCAGCCACAGCCGCAGTGGGTCTGCCAGCACCGGCCGGGCCGCGGACACCGCGTACAGCCGCCCCTTGGCCACCCGGACCAGCCGCGCCTTCCTGGCCCACTCCACCAGCAGCCCCAGCCGCGGCAGGCCCGCCGAGGAGCGCACCCCCTCTGCCCTGTCGCCGGTGCCCAGCGCCTCCACCAGCTCACGGGCGTCGGTCATCCGCAACCGCCCCGCCGCCGTCAGCGCGCGACCGTCGCGCCCCGCCCACTCGGCGAGCCGGCGCAACTGCGCCACCACGGCGGACGCCTCGGCCCGTCGGCGCAGTGCGTCGTCCGGGAGAAGCGTCACGGGCAACTGCGGCTCGGACCGGACCGCGCCGGCCGTCGAGCCGGTCAACCGCCGTTCCATGATCGCGTCGAGAGCCTCCTGGTCATAGATGACCTCTCCGTGCCGAGCCCGCTCCGCGAATCGCTGCAACGCCTCTGTGTCCAGGATGTCCACGCCCTGTTCGGCGGCCGTCATCGCCCAGAACTTCGCCAGACCCCATCGGGTGCGGTCCGCCATGGCCGCCGGATGCTCCTCGGCAGCGGCGTCGACCGCGGCGAGCGAGTCCCGAAGCGCGGGACCGCGCGGATCCGCCAACTGCGCGGCGTGCAGGTAGCGCAGCAGCGTACGCAACGTGCTGGGAGCGTCGCCGTCTTCCCGGGCGACGGGTTGGGTGATCTGCTCCGGCGACCAGGAGAGCAGGAACTCCTCGATGTGCCTCGGCTCCCACAGCCCCAAGCGACCGTCGGCAGTCGCCCGGTGCCGGTACTCCAACGCCGCCTCGGCCAGGAACGCGTCGACCGGCAGACCGTGCTCCCCGGCCCACCGCTCCAGTCGGTCGACCAGCAACCCGCTCGCCGCCTCGAACTCCTCCTCGCCTTCGGCCTCGTCTTCGAACCGCATCCGCATGAATCCGTCCGCCCAACCTGTCGCAGAACCGCTTGCCGCGTCACCGTACCGTCGGTCGGCGGTGCACGGCTCGGCCGGGAACGAGCGGCCCGTGCTGCGCGGGAGCCTCGGGCCATGGAGGAGTCAGGAGAACGACCGGGTGCCGCCGTTGGCGCCGTTGACGCCGTCCGGTTCGCACTGCGGGAGCGGCACCGGTCGTGCCGGAGGACCTCAACGCCACGGCGGGCGCGGGGCGGGCTCGCGGTGCGTCTCATCGGGTGCCGAGCGAGCGCTGTCCCTCCCGTGCCAGCGTCGCGCGCATCATGGCCATCAGCTTCTCGCGCGCCTGACGGAAATCCCGGCGCGCCTGGACGCACGCGGGGTCGTCGCGCGTGGCCCCGGCCACGACCACATCGCGGTACACGGTGAGCTTCGCGGTGGCGTCCCTCGCGATCTCCACCACATCGGCGGGCGCGATCAGCTCCAGGAGATACACCTTGGCGTAGACCGAATGTTCGACGAATGCCGTCCTGGCCAGTTCGGAACGTTCCTGAACCGTCTTCTCCATCTCACGGCTCGCCGCGGAGACTCCGTCGCGCGCGTTCGCCAGCGCTTCCAGATAGTCGACGTACCGGGCCTCCAGTCGGTCCCTGTCCACTTCCTCGGTTTCGCGACGCCACTGTATTCGGCCCGCGGCGAGGGTACTTCCGACGCCGATGAGCGCGCCCAACGCTGTCGCCAGCAGAGCAGTCCAGTCCATCCGCGCAGCCTAGAACCCGGATTCGGAGCGACCATGACGAATCGTCAAACGCGTGCGCGGCGGTCCCGTGCCCCGGCCGCGTCAGTTGCTCCGCCGTCGGCTCGCGGCGCTTTCGGGCCGGGCGGTGTACCGGCACCGCACGGCAGGAAAGACTGTCGGCGACGGGGAGGGGAGGATCCATGCGGGCGCTCGTGGTCGGAGTGGAGTCGTACGAGGCGGGTTCGGCCTGGAGTCTCGACGGGCCGGTGCACGACGCGCTCGGATACGCCGGCTGGCTGCGGGAACTGGGCGTACGGGAGGAGGCCCTGACGCTGCTGCTGTCCCCGCTGGAACGGAACCGCGAACGCGTGGAGAAGTCCGGTCTGCGGTACCGGCCCGCCGACCGGGACACCGTCCACCGGGTGCTGGCGAGGGAGTTGGCGGAGCAGCGCAGCGACTGGCTCTTCGTCGCCTGGTCGGGGCACGGACTGATCGACGGGGAGCACAGCCGCAGGCTGCTCTTCACGGACGCGGTGCAGCGCGATCTGCGCTGTCTCGACGTGGAGGCGGCGCTGGCCCTCTACCGGTCGGACGGGGCTCCGGGACATCCGCGTCAGCTCTGGCTGATCGACGCCTGCCAGACCTACGCCGATCCGGTCGCGACGGCCGGGGCGCTGCGGCCGGATCCGCTCCCCCGATCGACTCCCCGGCAGCAGGCGGACCAGCACGTGCTGTTCGCCTGCGGCCCCGGCGAGACCACCCGCAACGGAGTGCGGTCCGGCGACTTCAGTGCCGAGGCGCTGCGGCTGCTGCGGGAGGACCCCGCCCGTCGGCACTCGCCCGGACTGCTCGCCGAGGCGCTGCGCGCGCGGCTGGGGAAGACCACCTCGCTCTGGTTCGAGGGTGACGGGGAGGCCCGGCGCACCCGTGGCGGCGCGAGTCCGGGCGAGGCGAGTCCGGGCGGCGCGAATCCGGGCGGCGCGAACCGGGGTACCGGTGGCCGGAGGCCGGCGGCTCCCCCGCCGAGCCGGGCTCGGCGGCGGCAATTCGGCTTGGCCGATATGCGTCGTCTCCATGACGCGCTGGCGGCGGTCGGGGCGATGCGCACGCCCGAGTCCCGGAGCCGGGTGATCGGCCTGCTTCCGGACGAACTGGCCGGCAGCGTCGCCCGTTCGGGGGTGATGCGCCTGGAAATCCTCGACCTCGTGGAGACATGTCTGGCGTTCACAGACGGATTGACGCATTTGTGGGCGGCTGTCTCGCTGGTCGATCCGGGGACGGCGGCCCTCGATGATCTGCTGGAGGTCCTCCGGGAGTATCCGGAGTGGTTCACGCCGCCCGATCCGGAGCCGGGCGTGACGCTCTGATATTCGGCCAACCATCCGCCGCGGGGCCTTGAGACTGTCTGAGAGGGCATGTTTCCAGTGATGGGTGCCTGGGACATCATGTAAGCGCGGATCGAACGCCGCGCGGATTTTCGGGGAGGTCTACGGCAGTGGAGAAGCCGGAAACGGCCGTCAAGTCGGACCTGCCCGATCTCACGGGCACATCTCTGGAGGAGTTGCGCGCTCGCTCGGACGATCACAGAACGATCGCGAAGCAGCGGCTGCTCAAGGATGTCGGGCGGCCTGCCAGGAGCACATCCCCCGGAGGGCAGAACAGCTGGTCCGCCTGAGCCCCCGGCCCGGTGCCGACGCAGAGGGAAGGTATGCGCCCTGACTCACTGCACGAGGCAAGGTCGCGGCATTCACTGACACCCCGCCAATTCCGTGAACTGGCCCGCGGTGGCGGCACCTCTGACACCCTTGCCGCACTGGCACGGGCCGAGCGCAGCCACCGCCTCCTGCTGTTCGATCTGCTGATGGACGCCCTCGCCCCTCTCACCGGGGTGACCGGCCCTCTCCCCGAGGCCCAGCGCGCCTGGGATCTGCTGGCCGCGGCGGAGCGGCGGACACCGGCGGTGGTCGAGGAACTGCTCCTCCTCCCCGAGACGGGTCTCTGGCTGAACGGGCTGCTGGTCAGGCTCCGCACCTCGCGCGGCGGCGACACCCCTCTGTGGGCCGAGGCAGGGCGGCTGCACATCCTGGCCGCCGTCGCCGCGGCGCGCGCGGGCCTCGCCTTCTCCTTCCCCGTACCCGTCCGCCGGGGTGAGCTCTGGCTGCCCACCCTGGGACTGGCACGGCTCGCCGGTGCGCGTCGACGGCGGCCCTGCTGGGACACGGCCGAGGTACGGGCGGCGGGCGGGCGGCTGACCGTCACCGGCCGGGACGCCCGTCTGGTGCTGCCGGCCCGTCCGGAACAGGCCGCGCCGGGCTGGCTTCCGGTGCGCGGACTCCCGCTCGACGGCGAAGCGGCCACCGGGGTCGCGGTGGACGACATCGGGCCGCACCGGATCGCGCCGCTTCCCTACGGTGCTCCCGAGCGGCTGTCGCAGCGCGCGTACGACGACTGGGCCGGACTGCTGGGCGAGGCGTTCCGGCTGCTGGCCGATACGGATCCGCCGACCGCCGATGCCGCCGCGGTCCTGCTGCGCTCCCTGCAGCCGATGCCCGCGCACGAGGTCTTCCGGGTCCGCAGTGTCACCAGCGCGCACGGAGTCGGCGGATTCGCGTCCTCCGTGCCCGAGTCGGTGACCGCGTGCGCGGCGACGCTCGTCCACGAACTCCAGCACAGCAAGCTCAGCGCGCTGATGCATCTGGCCCCGCTGCACGAGCCGTCCGCGTCGGCCGACGAGGAGGCGGAACGTCTCTACTACGCACCGTGGCGCGACGATCCCCGGCCGCTGGGCGGGATGCTCCAGGGGGCCTACGCCTTCACCGCGCTGGCCCGGTTCTGGCTGGCCTGCGCGGAGGATCCCGATGTTCCGGACAGCGGTCACGCGCGCTTCGAAAGCGCGCTCTGGCTCGGCCAGCTGGGCCGGGTTCTGCCCGAGCTCTCGGCCGATCCGGCGCTGACACCGCTGGGGCGGCGCGCGTTACAGGACCTGCGGAGCGCCGTGGCGGATCTGGGCCGCCGGTCCGGCGTCGGTCCGCAGGAGACGCTGGCCCACCGGATGGCCCTCGACCACCGGACGTCCTGGCGCCTGGCCCATGTGCGGCCGCACCCGGACGATGTGGCGCTCCTGGCCGCCGCCTGGCGGGAGCGGCGGGAGCGGCCCCCTGCCCTGCCCCGGCGCTCCGGCTTCCCGGCCCATGACTCCGGGGCACGGTATCTCGACGCCCGCGCCATGCTCGTACGGATCGGACTCGCCGACCCCGCGGCCCTCGACAAGCTGCGGGACGGTCCCGGCGAGACGGTGCCCGGTGTCGCCGGCGCCGGCCGGGCGGATCTGCTCTGGGCCACGGGCGAGAGCACCGCCGCACTCCGCCTCTACCTGCGGGACATCGACCGCGACGCCGACGGGGACGGCGAGGGAGATGACGACGGCGCGCGGCCGACGCGGCCGGGAGCCTGGACCGGCCTGCGGCTGACCCTGGCGGACACGGGCGGGGCGGCGGAGGCCGTACGGGCCCTGACCGAGACGCCGGAGCTGGTCGCGGCCGTGCACCGGGCCGTACGGCGGACCTCCGGCCGACCACCGGAACCGGTGGCCCTGGCCCACTGGCTCGGCACGGCCGCCGGACCGGACCGACACGAAGGCTGACCGAAGGGCGGGCCCGGCTGGGCGGCCGCGGGACGCGCGGAACGCGCGGGGTCCGGTGAGCGGCCCCGTGCGGCGGACGCAGAGTCCCGCCGCTGCCCCGCCGCCTCCGGTGCGGTGCGCCACGCGGCGGGGCCCGGCCGGGCGACCGCGGGACGCGCGGGGTCCGGGGAGCACGGCGGAGCCCGGTGGACGCGGCGGCGCTCCACGGTTCGTACGCGCCCGTGCCGAGAGGCGACGGGATCCGGCAATTCCTCGTACGGCCCCCAGCCGCAGGGCCAAGCGGCCTGATGCGGCGGCCCGAGAGACATGCCGGAACCCCACCACGTCCGGTACGCCCGCCACGCGGCGGCGGCGATCCACGGTTCGCACACCGCCGTACCGACACGCGACGGGATCCGGCGACCCCACGCACGGGCACCCCACGGCCGCAACCCCGCGTGGGCGCGCCTCCCGGCCACAGGGGCCAAGTAGGGACTGCCGTGTCGGCCCCACGGGCCGGTGAACGATCCCGGAATCACCGCACGCGGGCGGTCGTGGCCGTGCCGGCGGGCGGCGAAGTCCGACGACCCCGCGTCGGGCCGCCGGCCGCAGGGCCGAGGGGCCGGCACGCCTCCCCGGCCGCAGGGCCCGCAGGGCGTGCCGCGCCCGGCCCCGCAGGCCGGGCACGTCCCCGGATCACCACGCGAGGGCGGTCGCGGCGAACCGGGCCGCTGATCCGCCTACCCCGCGACGCCCGCACCCGCCGCCGGAACGGACGCCGGAACGAACGCGCGTCCTTCGCCGAGACCGGTCAGATCGGCATCGGGTCGATGTCGCAGTTGGCCCGGCGCCAGGCGAGCAGGTCGTCGCAGGCGGGGTGCTGGGGTCCCAGCTTCGCGCCGATGGCGTCCAGGACCTGTCGCTGGAGTTCCTCCGCCTCCTCCGTCCGGCCCACCGCGCGTACGTCGCAGGCCATGTTGCCGCGCAGCACCAGCACCGTCGGGTGGTCCTCCCCGAGCGCTTCGATCAGGGGCGGAAGGGTCCGCTGGTCGAGTTCGAGCGCCGCCGCCGCGTCGCCCTGGGCGAAGACGTCATTGGCGAGGTTGATCGCGCAGGTCAGGGTGTGCGGGTGCAGATCGCCGAGCGGTTCCCCGAAGCGGGCCAGCGCCGACTCGTTCAGCTTGCGCGCCTGCCCGACCCGGTCCAGCAGCCGCAGCGCGACCGCGACATTGGCGTCCGCCGCGACCGTGTGCGGATGGTCCTTGCCGTACACCTCCGCGTAGAGCACCCTGGTGCGCTCCCCGAGGTGGAGGGATTCCTGGAGCTCGCCGTTCTGCCGCAGGTCGATGGAGAGGTTCAGGGACGCCTGGAGGCCGTCCGGGCTGTCCTCCCCGTACCGCTCGATGAGCCCGTCGCGGGCGACGCGTGTGTTCTCCTTCGCCTCGGCGTGATGGCCCGCCTTGCGCTGGGCGACGCCGAGCCGCGCCACGGCCCGCAAGGTGAACGGGTGCCGTTCCCCGAAGGTCTCGCGGAAGGCGTCGACCTGCTCCTCGCAGTCTCTTTCGGCCATCGCGTACTCGCCGAGTTCCTGCCGGTCCAGGGTGTACGACGCCTCGGAGTTCAGCGTGGTCGGCGCGTCCGCGCCGAACATCTGCACCTTGGTGCGCCAGCTCGCCTCGTCCAGGTCCCGGGCCCTGACGTAGAGACCGTTGACCCGGAGCGTGACGGCAAGGTTGTGGGCGTGCAGCAGGGTCTCGGGGTCCTCGTCGCCGTAGGCCCGGACGGCACGCTCGTACACGTCCTCGTCGAACTCCAGCGCGCCGCGGAAGTCGCCGCGCGCCCGGCGGTCTCCGGACACCTGTCCCTTGACCCGCAGATACTCCTCCTCGACGTCCGGTCCGGCCGTCTCCAACGTGGCGAGCATGCGCTCGCCCAGTTCGGCGGCCTCCGAGTAACGGCCCATCGACCACATGACGAAGCGGAGATGACGGCCGAGGATCAGGGTCTGCTGGTCGGCCTCGCCGAAGCGCTCGCGCCACTCGTCGTAGGTCTCGCGGGCGAACTCCAGGGCCGCGTCGTGGTCGCCCCAGTAGAAGAGGTACTCCGCGATGTTGTAGACCATCTGGCGGACGTTGCGGTGGGGCGACACGGGGGCCCGGGACGCGATGACGTGCGGATACAGTTCGCCGAAGCGCTGCCAGTTCTGCGGGTCGCGCGGGTCGCTGGGCGAGTTCGCGGCGAGCAGCAGATGCGCGCCGTGCCGGAACTTGCGCCGCTGCTCCTCCGTCATCCGCGCTTCGAGCACCGCCTGGACCAGCCGGTGCATCTGGATGGAGTTGGTGCGGTGGTCGATCTTCGCGAGGGAGTAGCGGCTGATCTCGCGGATGGCCCGGCTGAGCCGGATGGGGTCGGTGAAGATCCGGTCCAGTTCGGGGGCGATCGACTCCGACGCCGCGTTGGAGAAGAACTGCCGGGAGATCGGCTCCGGCGCGAAGTAGGCGCAGAGTTCCAGCAGCTGAATGGCACCGGCGTTCTTCCCCTCGACATGGTCGAGGGAGACGTTCCACGCGGTGGCGACGGTCTTCTCGTACTGGGTCGGCGGGGAGACCGCCATCAGCTCGGTGCTCTTCTCCTGGAACACCCTCAGATACTCGGCCGACGGCATGCCTGTCTCGGCCCGCCACGCCGACGCCTGTTCGACCGCCAGCGGCAGGTCTCCGAGCACCTCGGCGAGCATGTCCGCATCATCTACGGACATGTCCGGATTACGACGGCGGAGCAACTGAATGCTCTCTTCCCGTTCGAACACGTCGACTTCCAGCGGGTGGGCCAAGGTGTTCCACTGAGGATTGCGCGATGTCACGATCACGGAGCCTACCGGTCCGCCCTCCGGAGTGCTCGGAAAGTACTCCTGCACCGCAGCCGGGCTCTCGGCGTTGTCGAATACCAGCAACCAGTTGCCGTAGGGCATTCCCGTGCGCAGCGCCTCCAGCACGGCCGGCACTGCCGTAATGGCCTCCGCGCTCACCGGGAGATGGAGCCGTCGTGCCAGTTCGACGAACGCCTGCTGAATCTGGGTGGGCCGCTCGGCGGGAATCCACCAGACCACGTCGTATTCCGACGCGTGCCGATACACGTATTCCAGAGCGAGTTGCGATTTTCCGACTCCGCCCATTCCGTGCAGAGCGTGCGGAAGAACAGCGGTGGGACCTTCTCTGAGACCGTTCTCCAGGCTGACCAGCAACTCTTCCCGCCCGGTGAAGACCAGATTCCTGGGCGGCATATTGCCCCAGACAGCCGGTCGGGCCGGTCGCGCACCGCCTCCGGACGAGGGCTGTTGGGCCGGGATTTCTGCCGAGGCGGGGACCGTGCTCACTTCTGTGCCTCCATACATGGGGTTGGTGGGGTCGTGATCATTGGGGAGTCTCCCATCGGCGAACCCCCGTGGCGTGATGTCCCGGTCCGGAGTTCCCGGCGTGTCCGGGTCTGCGGGAAGGACGGTTCCGAAACCCGCGGGGAAAGCGTCTCCGGAATTCTGGGACATATGCTCGCCAAGCCGCCTGGCGCGGTGCAGATGGGCTCCGGACATCGCCCGGAGCGCAGCATGCTCGGCCTGCCGGAAACGGAGGTTCTCCGCAGTCGGCTCGACGGACTCCAGCACTTCCTCACGCTGCGTTGAATCGACTCTTCCATGCAGATAGTCAAGTAGCTCACGAGCCGCCTCGCTCCGCGGTGCCAGAAATTCTGCGGCCCTTTTCAGTGCGCCTTCGGTGGCGGTTCTGCTGCCCGCGGCGAGCAGTTCTTCGCGAACGCCGTCGACAAACAGATAAGAATGCCCGCCACACCCGGGAAGCGGCTCGACCAATGGGCTGATGAGCAGTTCCGCCAGATGGGCGCGCGAGGAGGAGGGCATGGTCTGCCGCTGCACCTCGGTCATGGTCTCCAGATCGAGCTGGACGGCGGCCAGCCGGGTGGCCAGCTCGAACGCGCCGAGGGTCGCACGGGAGCGGAACCGTGCCACGAGTTCGGCCGCGGTGGGCTGCCGGGCGGGGGGCGACGCGGGCGGGGGGACCGGTCGGGTGGTGGTCAGGACGGCGGCCAGATCAGCCCAGCGGGGTGTGGTTCCGGCGATGAAACGGGCCCACGGGCCGAGCCAGTCGGCGCCCAGCTCCAGTACGGGGACGGGGACGATCCGGCCGGAGTGCGCCAGAGCCGAGGCGGCGAGGGGTTCGGCGGCCTCCCAGTGCGTCTGCCCGCCCGCCGTCCAGGGTCCGGGGGCGCGCAGCCTCACCCGTACGGGAAACAGACCGGTGGTGTGCCACATCCGCTGCGGCAGCATCTGAAGGATCACCACGGGCTGGAACTTCCCCAGCAGGGCCGCGAGTCGCTGCGCGGCCCCCGAACGCCAGGCGGGAGCGGCTCCGTCCGTCAGCAGGAACACGATGCGGCGGCCCGTCGGGTCGACCAGTCCGCGCGCCGGCTGGGGGCGGCCCGCACGGTTCCGGAGCACGGCCCGTCCGGCGTCCGCGGTGTCCAGCCCCATCAGCTCCAGGTCCCGCAGCCCGCCGAACCGGCGCAGCGCCTTGCCGAATCGCGTCAGTACGGGCTGCCACACGGTCATGTGCGGTGCGCTGTCCACGACGACGACGGCGCTCCACCTCCGTTCGGCCTCGGCCCTGAGCACGGGAGGCAGATGCGGCGCGAGCGCGATCCGGTCGGCGGTGGCCGCCTCGTCGACGGTCAGCGTGTGGGCGGAGTCGAGGACGGTACGCAGGGGGCGCAGCGCCCGGCCCAGACCGCGGAGGTCCGATCTGCGGTACCCGGCGGCCAGGGCGGGGACGGCGGCGGTGCCGGGCGCGGTCCCGAAGACGGGCACGCCTGGCCCCGGGCCGGCGCCGGGCGGCACGGGCCGGTGGCGGCCGGGTCCGCCGCCCGAAGGCGCGCCCCCGGATCGGGGCGCCGGCGAGGGCTCCGCGGGCCACGGCCCCGGTGCGCCGCCGTCCGGACCGGGCTTCTCCCCCGCCGCGAGGTGCTCCCGCCCGCCCTCCGGTCCGGCCGCTGCCGCCGGATCAGCCGGATCCGTACCGGCACCGCGGTCCGTGCCGCCGTCAGGGTCCGTACGGGCGTCAGGGTCCGTACGGGCGTCGCGGTCCGGGAGACGGGAGGGGCCGGGCGACGGCACACCGGGGCCGGGCGTCTTCCCGTCCTCGGTGCTCTCCCCGGCGGCCAGCCAGGGGTGGTGGGCGGCCAGCCACAAGGCATCGGCCACCTCCCACGCGTACAACTCGGTGAGGGGCAGCCGTCGTTCGCCGGGCTGGACGGCGGGCCCGTCCCGCCCGTGCGCCCTCCCGGCCCCTCCGGCCGCCGCGGATTCCCCGGTCACGCGGTATCGGCTCCTTCACCGCCGAGCGGGTGCCAGATGGCGGCGAGCACGTCCTGCCACTCCTGGGCGTCGCTCGCGTCCGGACGGTAGAGGCCCGTGGTCACCAGATGGGCGGCATTCAGCAGCTGGTCCGCCGCGAGAGGTCCGACCCGTTCGCTGCGCCGCAGGAAATCGCGGATCAGCGCCTCCCCCGTGTCACCGAGACGGTCGCCGAAATGCCCGGCGACGAGTTCTCCCAACGCCTCGGCATCGGGGTCGGGAATGTCGAGCCGCAGACAGCGCCGCATAAACGCCTCGGGGAACTCCCGTTCACCATTCGACGTCATGACGATGATCGGGAAGGAATGCGCCCTGACCACACCGTTCTCGATCACCGCCGTGCCTCCGGGATCGGCCGTGTGAACGGTCACGGTCTCCTCCGTTTGCTTGACTCTTACGAGTGGCAGCACCTCGTACCAGGCGTCCTCAAAAAGAGTGAGGAGATCGTTGGGGAGGTCGGCGTCGCATTTGTCGATCTCGTCGATGAGGACGACTCGCGGCAGCCGGTACGGGAGGAGCCCCGTGCCCAGCGGACCGAGCTGCACGAAGTTCCCGACGCTGGGGGGTCCGGCCCCGTCGTCGCCCTGACGCCCCGTCGGTTCCGGCTGCCCGGTCTGCCCGATCCGCCCTGCCTGCGCGCGCCCGATCGCGTCGTACTCGTACAGCCCCGACGCCAGCGTGGTCCGGCTGGTCACCGGCCAGTGCAGTACGCGCCCGAGGCGGAGTTCGCGGGCGATCCGGTAGGCGAGTCCCGACTTGCCCACGCCGGGCCGGCCGGTGATCAGCAGCGGCCTGCGCAGCAGCAGGGCCGCGTTGACGAGCCGCACCTCCTCGTCGCGTGGTGTACGCGGCCGTCCGGGCGGACCCAGCCGCCGGTCCGCCTCGTCGTCGCCGGGCGGCTCGGGCATGCCGACCGCACCCCGGAAGGTGCGCCACGGCGGGCCTTCGGGCCAGGTCCGCTCCTCGTACGGTGTCTCGGGTAACAGCTCCCCGGTACCCCGGTAGAGCATTCCGTCGTCGCGCGCCGCGTTCACTCGATCCCCCCTACGAAGGTGGCGGGAGCGTTCTGCCCCCCGTCGAGAAGGTGTTCGGGGTCGTCCCAGATCATGCTCATGGACCGGATCGCTTCCACGTCCCGGTCGGTTGCGGCGCCTGCCCCACGTGCGGCGCCCGCACGGACGGCGACGTCGGATTTCCACTGTTGCGCACGCTCGGGAAGACCTGCCAGTCCCTCATTGGCCAAGCTCTCCCGAATCATGCTGCGGAACACCTCCGACGCCGGATCGTCGCGGTGATACACCACTATGGGTACCCCCAGGTCCAGTGCGAGACTCATCTCCCGCAGCCCCAACTCGCTGTCCCGGTACGGGGGCCTGCTCAGGACCATGCCGACCACGTCGTCGTCCCGCCCGATCTTGGCGTCGAGGAGGGCGAGATGCTCGGCGTCCGTCAGATCCCCGGGCTCGCACTCATGGACGTGTCCGGGGCCGTCGCCCGCGCGCCAGTGGGCCCAGCGTGCCCGCCAGGCGTTGTGGAAGACCGGTCTCTGTACGCGTTCCAGGCTGTGCAGGCGGATCTCCCGGTAGCGGCTCAGCAGCGAGTTGGGAAAGCCCAGCGAGGGGTCCCGGTCCCACCACTCGACGGGTTCATTGAGAAGCTCCGCCGGGAGGAAGATCTCCAAGGCGGCGTTCTCGGCTCGGGAGTGGCGTAAGTGAGTCATGTGCCCGAGCAACTCTGCCACACCGAACTGGAGTTGGGATCTGGTCACGGAATCTCGTGGCTCGGTTCCGGGATCCCGGTGGAGCACGCTGGAGTCGGTGTATTTGACACACGCCGAGAGGTGATAGCGCTGGGCCCGCCCGGCCCGCCGCCGCCCGACCCCGGTGTGCGGGGTGCGGTCCGGCTCGACCTTGACGTAGATCCTGATCAGCGGTCTGACCGGATCGGCGGGCTCCGCCGGGCGGGGCGCGCCGGCCGGTCCGGTGGGGGCGGCGGGGCCGGTGACCCGGGCGGCGGCCGATCCGGCGGCGTCGAGGCCGTCCCGGAGCGCCGAGAGCGGCTCCGTCAGCTCCCACAGCCGGCAGAAGTGGTCGTTCCAGGCGCGTAACTCACCGACGCCGGCGGCCGCTTCCGGACAGTGCGCCAGATGTTCGAGGAAGACCATGGCGGGCATCAGCGCACCCGGCCGGCCGTTGCGGTCGGCGAGGTGGATGAACGCGTCCCAAGGGGTGGCGCAGCGCTCGGGCAGCGTCACCAGGCCGTCGGTGGCCCGGTCGACGAGAGCGCCCAGATCGGCCACCGGAACCTCCAGCACCCGGCGCAGGGGCTCCCAGTCGAGTCCCGGCAGGGCGAGCAGCGCCTTCCATTCGGCCAGCAGCGGCAGCAGGGCCGGTTCCAGCGCGGGCGTGACGAGGCAGGTGGCCTCCACGAGCCGGTCCAGCCCGTCGTCGAGGGCGGCGCAGCCGTAGACGACGCTCACGAACTCCTGGCGCGGCACGGTGAATCCGGTCGCGGTCAGTCCGGGTATGTACTGGTGGAGCATCTGGCGCCAGAGGTCCCGGCCGCTGTCGTTGATGAGCCGCCCGGCCGGATCCTCCAGGGCGGTGATCACCGCGTGAAGCACACGGCGCTGTACGTCGTCGAATCCCCCGGTGGCCACGCGTCGCGTCCCCTCTTTCCGCACGGTGACGTGTGTGCGATCCGCGATGGAAACCCAGCGTAAGCGCTCGCCTACCGTGCCGGAAGCGTTTCGGAGAGGACCCGGTAGAACTGGTCGTTCGCCCAGTAGGAGGTGTGCGCGGCGGAGACCGGCTGCCCGTTGTCCACCGGTGCGTCGGTGACGCGCGGATCGTTCCCGAAGGTCCCGGCCGCCAGATACGAGAGCAGATCGCGGCGGTCGTAGACATTGAGCCAGCGGGGAAAGGCGCCGGGCAGTCCGGTTCCGTACGGGCGGGAGGGCAGCGCGTCCAGTTCGTAGAGCAGCGGCGCCTGGGAGCCGACGGTGACCAGCAGGTCGACACGGAGGTCCGGCGGCGGGTCGGCCAGCAGGTCGAAGGCGATGACGCCGCCGAGGCTGTGGCCGAGCACGACGACCGGCCCGCGAGGGGGCAGCGCGCGGATCACATGGGCGACATGGTCCCGGACCGCTCGGCCACGGGCGAGATAGCTGAGGATGTCGCCGACGAACCCGGCCGACCGGCCGCTGAGCGCGGCCCGGCGGGAGACCAGGAGCCGGGAGCCTACGGAGCGTTCGAAGAGCCGGGCCGAGAAGCCGAGCGTGGCGGCCAGGGCGCTGCCGAGCCCCTTGACGTCGCCGCCCAGCTCCGCGGTGACGGCGTCCGCGAGCGCGTCCCGTACGGCGGCGGGCACGGCCCCCGGCGTACCGGGCGAGTGGGTCAGCGCCCAGGCGGTCAGGGCGCGTGCGGTCAGCCGGGGCAGCGCGTCGCCTTCGGGCGGTGCCACGGCGGCGGCCCGGCGCAGTTCGGGTGCGGCCAGTGTCGAGGCGACGGCCGGGGCGAGCGGGAGGTCGGGCACGGCGGCGCGCCAGGCGGTGCCGACGGGCCCCGAATCGGGCAGCCGGGACAGCAGGTCCAGGAGCTGATCGCCGCGCGGGACGGCGCCCGGTGTGAATCCGGCCGCTCGACCGGCCGGAGCGTGCCGTTCGGCGATCGCGTACGCGCCCAGTTCGGCGAACGGATCGGCGTACAGCATCGCCCAGCGCACCCGGTCCTCGTCGTCGTCCACGTACCCGGCGTCCGTGTACCCGGCGTCCGTGTACCCGGCGTCCGTGTCTCCGTCGTCCGTGTCCGCGCCCCAGCCGCCCGCGTTGCCGCCGTCGGCCGGATCGGCGGCGCTTCGGCCGTCCCGTGCGGCCGTGTACCGGGCGTAGCCAGGGATCGAGACGCCCCCGGCGCGCAGAGAGGATCCGAGCGCGGAGCCCCAGTCGCACGGCTCGACCCGCACGTCGGGCCGGATCCGGCCGAGTCCGGCGCGTATCGCTTCGAGGGAGTGGGTGTACGAGGGCTCGCGTACGCCGGTTCCATGGACGAACACCACGGTGACCACGTTCTCCGGACTCCCTCCAACTGCTGTGCGGAGCGGATGACTTGACGAGTGTACGAGGTCGGGGACGCGGCCGTCGGGCAGTGACGCGTATGGGCGGCCGTCGGCAGGACGGCCGCCCATGGCGGCGCGGAGCGATCAGGCGCCGGCCCGCCGGGCCGGCTCTCGGCCGGTCGGCTCCCAGTCGGCCGAGGCTCGGTCGGCCGACTCGGGTCGGGCCGATTCCCGCCGGTCAGCTCTTGTTCAGGGAGTCCCAGAACTCGTCGAAGGTCAGCATGCCGTCGCCGTTGGCGTCCTTCGTCTTGATCACGGCCTCGGCGACCGGCTCCGTGACATGGAAGTCGCCCAGCTGCGCCATCACGCTTTTGTACTCCGCCGCCGTGATCAGACCGTCGCCATTGAGGTCGTACCGGTCGAACGCCCTGCGGGCCTCTTCGATGTCCGCCACTGCTTCCGCCCCTTCTCGGTGCACTACTTGACGGAGGTCAGATTAACGTCAGGTCCGCGTGAACCGGCCGGGGGCCGTCGAGGATGATGAATCGATGAACGATGAGCTGGGTCGGATCCTGGAGTCGGCGGCGCGCGGGGAGTTTCCGCCGCCGGACGGGACGACGACCGTGATCCGCGGGACGAACGCGCGCGACGCGGGGGTGCTCGCCTTCACCGCGCACTCGGTCGTCTTCACGGACGAGGATCCGGAGCGGGTACGGGAACTGCTGGCCGCCGCCCCGTCGGATCCGCTCTCCGCCACGATGAACCCGGTGTTCCTGGCGGCGATGCTGGCGCGCACGGGCCGCTCGATGGACACCATCGATCTGATGACGGTGGCCGGTGCGCTGCCGGGTGTGCCCGAGGTCGGGCTGCGGGAGATCGAGTCCCCGGATCATCCGCGTGTGGCACGGGCGAGGAGGCGTCGGGACGGTGTACGGGTCTGGGCCGCCGAGGGCGGGGTGCTGATCCTCGGGCGTGGGGTCGGGGGGCGCTGGGAGTGCGCGATCGAGGTCGACGAGGAGGCGCGGGGACGGGGTCTCGGCCTCGCGCTGGCGCGTGCGGCACGCCAGTTGGTGCCCGGCGCGGCGGTGTGGGCCCAGCAGTCTCCGGGGAACGCCCGCAGTGTGCGGACGTTTCAGAAGGCGGGCTTCCGGCCCGTGGGGTCGGAAGCCGTGTTCTTCGCGATGGCGCCGGGCTGACTCGGGCGGGCTCGGTGAAGCGCGCTGCCTTCCGACGACGCCCGGCGCTGTTCGGGGCCGCCGCCCGGTGCGCCGGGCGGGCCGGGCTCTCCGTCCGGCCGGGCCCGGTACGGACGGCTACTCGGCGCCTGTGGCGGCGGGGAAGGGGTAGGTGCTCCGCCAGGGCTTGTAGTGCGGATTGTCCTGGCACTCGTTCATGATCTCGACCTTCGCGGCCTTGTCGACCGGGCAGACCCCGACGATGAACTCGCGGGCCACGCCGCCCGGGAAGGCCACCTCGACCTGGTCCGCGTACTTGTGGGTATCGCCGATGGTCTTGTTCACGTCGACGCCGCCGGGTGCGTCGATGTAGTAGTTCCAGCCGTTCCGCCAGGACTTGTAGAGGTCGTGGTTGTACGTCGTGGACACATACGGGGACGGCTGGTTGACCAGGACGTACTTCTCGATGTCGTACTGGCCGTCGAGGGGCGCTTTGGGGTGGAAGCCCTGCTCGAAGACGATCTCCGGGCCCCGGCCGTCCGTGCGGTAGAGCTGAAGGCAGTCGGCGCGCCAGGACGGTTCGGGGGTGATCCGGTCGATGTCGACGCGGCGGTCGGCGGCGGCGAAGAGACGGTCGTCGACCTTGGGACAGGAGTTGGCGGGGGCCGCCTTGAGGGCGGCCGTCCTCGTCGAAGGCGCCGCGGCGGCGAGCGCGGGCGTGGCGGAACCGGTGGCGGACGTCGTGGCGGCGGGGACGAGCGCGGCGGACAGGGACAGGGCGAGGACGACGACAGCGGACCGTCGCCGCGGGCGAGTTGTGATCATGGGCATCACTTTCTCGGCCGTGCGGCGACGGTCCGGGACCCTCACTCGAAGGTGAGTGGGTCGGCTGTTCAGGTGACGGTCAGCGGAAGACCCCGGTGTGGCCGAGCGAGTAGCGGCCGGGCTGCGGATAGACCGCGAGCCCGTGCGGGCCGCTGCCCACGGGGATGCGGGCGAGCTGTTCGCCGGTCTTCGTGTCGATGGCGTACACCTCCGAGTCGTAACGCCCGGAGAGCCAGAGCACCTTGCCGTCCGCCGAGACACCGCCCATGTCGGGGCTGCCGCCGTCCGGCAGCCGCCATTTCTTCGTCAGCTCGTTCCGTTTGAAGTCGAAGATCGAGACGGACCCCTCACCGCGATTGGAGACGTACATCTCCTTGGAGTCCCGGCTGATGTAGAGGCCGTGGCAGCCCTTGCCCGTCGGCAGGAGCTTGGGGGTGGTGAACTTCTCGCCGTCCAGCACCCACATGCCGTGCGCCGTCATGTCCGCGATGTAGAAGGTCTTGCCGTCCGGGGAGATCTTCACGTCCTGCGGCATCGCGCCCTTGAAGGGGAGCTTCTGCTGGCCCACGACCGCCATCTTCTCCGTGTCGACCTTCAGCAGTTCGCCGGAGAACTCGCAGGAGACCACGAAGTACCGGCCGTCGGCGGAGAAGTCGGCGTGATTGACGCCGTAGCAGGTGACCGGGACCGTCTTCTTGCGGTCCATGGTGTGCGGGTCGCGGAAGACGAGTTGCCGGTCCAGGGAGGCCATGACGACCGCGTACTTGCCGTTGGGCGTGAAGTAGAGGTTGTACGGGTCGTGGACCTCGACCGGCTTGCCCGCCTTGCCCGTCGCGGGGTCGATCGGGGTGAGCGTATGGCCGCGGTTGTTGTTCACCCACAGGGTCTTCAGGTCCCAGGAGGGGACGACGTGCTGCGGCTGGACGCCGACCGGGATCGTCTCGACGACTTTGTAGGTGGCGGGGTCGATGACCGAGACGGTGTTGGAGTTGGTGTTGGGGACGTACACCTTCGAGGGGAACTTCTTCACCACGGGCGAGAGTTGGTTGGGCCGGTTCGCCGCGTAGATGTCCTCGGGGTCGGTGACCGGGGGCATTCCGGGCAGTCCGGCCGGGGCCGCGCCGTCGGGCCGGGCGGTCTTCGCCTCGGCCGACGGGGTGCCGTCGGCGCGGGTGGTCCGGCCGGTGTCCGTGCCGCAGCCGGCGAGCGCCGCGAGCAGGGCTCCGGCGAGCAGTACGCGGGTCCGCCGGGTGGCCGGCCGTCCGGTTCTCTGGGGGGTTGTCTGGGGGCTCGGATGCATCAGCTCAGCAGCTCCGTGGTGGTCACCGCGCGAAGTCCGCGCCGGTTGAGGTCGTCGAGAAGGGCCGGCATGGCGGCGACCGTGTCCGCGTAGCCGAAGTGGAGGCTGACCACCGATCCGCGCTGGATCCGTCCGGTGACCGTGCGGATCACGGCCGTGGCTCCGGGCGAGGTGTAGTCGGCGGAGTCGAGGTCGTACGAGAGGAGGTGCGGGTATCCGGCCCGCTGGGCGAGCCGGATGACGAGCGGGGTCCCGTACCGCGTACGCGAGGGCCGGAACCAGGTGCCGATGGAGCCGGTGAGCCTGCGCAGCCGCTCCGCGCATCCGGTGATCTCCGCGTAGGCGTCGGCCGCGGGCATCTCGTTGACGGACAGATGGCGCTGGGTGTGGTTGCCGAGGTCGTGGCCGCCGTCGAGGATCCGGCGGGCCAGGTCGGGGTGCTGGTCCAGCCAGCTGCCGACCGCGAGCACCGTGATCCGGGCTCCGGCGCGTTCGGCCTCGGCGAGCAGGGCCTTGGCGGTGGCGGGGTCGCCCCCGCCGTGGAAGGTGAGGGCCACCCGGTCTCGGTCGCGGGGACCGTGGGTGATCTGCGCGGGCCGGCCGGGGAAGCGGCGGGCGGCGGGAGCGGGTCCGAAGGCGCGGGCGGCACTGGGCGTAGGAGACGGCGGCGGGGACGGGGCCGGGGACGGGGCCGCTAAGGACGGCGCGCCGCGTGCCGGGGCGGGACCGGCGTCGTCGGCGCAGCTCGTGGTGAGAGCGCCCGCGACGGCGGCCCCCGCTCCGGCACGCAGCGCGCGGCGGCGGGCGATCGGGGTCACGGGAGAGGACAGTAGACAGACGGTAGGAAATAAGTACTGATTACCCCGATTCAGGTAGTTTCGTGAAGCCCTACGACCGGGCGCGCACACGGTCGGCCACGCCAAGGAATCAGTAGCCCGTGATCAACTACAGCCATCGCTTTCAAGGTCGGTGACCCATATCACCGATGATCCATTAGTCAATCATCACATTTTGCGGCTTATGACGGAAAATCTCATTTGGATGCTCTGCCGCCGTCTGCCATAGTCGGGAACACGACCGCCCTCGACCCTGGGATCGGTCGTCGACAGCGGCCGTGGAAACACCCCCCATTCCACGGCGCTCCACAGAAGCCCCCGGCGCGCCGCACCCCCGGACCGCACGGGGGCTTCTGCGTGTCCGCCGAGACGGTCCGCACCGGGGCCTCCCGGCCCGGCGGGCGCTGCGGCCCGTCAGGGCTAGGCCGTGCCGGAGGCCGAGGTGGTGTGACGGGCGGCGGGGACACGCATCTCGAACCAGGTCGTCTTGCCGCGGGGCAGCAGATCCACACCCCAGCGGTCGGAGAGTTTGTCCACGAGGAAGAGCCCGCGCCCGCTGACGTCCATCGGCTGTACCGGCAGCAGACAGGGCAGGCCGCGCGAGGGGTCACGGATCTCGACCCTGATCCAGCCCGGTCTGCGCGCCATCCGCAGCCCGAAGACGCGGGCGCCGGTGTGGCGCACCGCGTTCCCCACGAGTTCGGACACGAGCAGGACGGCGGACTCGGCGATCTGCGGGGAGAGCGCCCACTGGCGCACCACGACCGAGTGCGTCAGCCGCCGCGCGGCGGCCGCGGATTCGGGCCGGGAGGGGAGACGGACCTCTTCCTCCGTGGGGTCGCCGAACAACTCCAGAGCCTTCAACGCCTGTTCGTCCTCGACGGCAGCCGCCCACCTGGTCGCGGTAGCGCTGTCGCGCTGCCGCGGTTGTTCCACACCTTCGAGGCCCGCCATGCCCCCATCATGGCCGCTAGGAGCGCTTTCTGTGGCCGTTCCCATGGAATACGGCCCCCGGAACTGCTCATTCCGGGGGTGCGCGGGGGCATATGACAGGGACCTCATGCGCACACTCCTGCCCACCCCGAGCCGCACTGACACCCTGTCAATAGCGGCCCGCTTGTGATCGCCGCGCCAGATGCCTTCATGCCGGTTCAAGGTCCGGCGACGGTTCGGCCCGAGTCGCCATGGGCCTCACGGACCGCTCGTCGCGCTGCTCGGCCTGTGGACCGGGCCGCGCGGCGGCGCCGGACGCCCGGACCCTCCCGCTGACCGGGAGAGTCCGGGCGCTGTGGACCCGCCGGCGGGTGGCTCAGAGGAACTTGGCCTTGCCGGGCCCCTCCTCCACGAAGCTCCGCATCCCGCGCTCCCGGTCCTCCGTCGCGAACAGGCCCGCGAACCAGTTCCGTTCGATCGCGAGGCCGGTGTCGAGGTCGGTCTCCAGACCGGCGTCGATGCACTCCTTCGCCGCGCGCAGCGCCAGCGCGGGCCCTTGGGCGAGCTTCGCGGCCCAGGCGTGGGCCTGCTCGTACACCTCCGCGGCGGGCACGACCCGGTCCACCAAGCCGATGGCGAGCGCCTCTTCGGCCCTGACCTGACGGCCGGTGAAGATCAGGTCCTTGGCCGTGGAGGGGCCGACCAGCCGGGCGAGGCGCTGGGTGCCGCCCGCTCCCGGAATCAGGCCCAGCAGAATCTCGGGCTGGCCGAGCTTGGCGTTGTCCGCGGCGATGCGGAAGTCCGCGCAGAGCGCCAGTTCGCAGCCGCCGCCGAGTGCGTAGCCGGTGACGGCCGCGACGACGGGCTTGGGGATCCTGGCGACGGCGGTGAAGGAGTCCTGGAGCGCACGGGACCGCACCACCATGGCGGCGTGGTCCATGACCTGCATCTCCTTGATGTCCGCGCCCGCCGCGAACACCTTCTCGCCGCCGTAGAGGATCACCGCGCGCACGTCGTCGCGGCGGGTCGCCTCCTCGGCCAGTTCGCGCAGGCGGTCCTGGAGGGCGATGTCCAGGGCGTTCATGGGCGGGCGGTCGAGCCGGATGGTGCCGACGCCCTCGGAGACCTCAAGCTTCACAGTCGTCATGAAGGCAGGTTAACCGGGGCTAACCGACGGGAGGCGGTGCGCTCTCTCACATCCGAGGGGCGCTCCCGCGGGCCCCGCGATCGGGGTGGGGGCCGGTCGGACGGGGGTGAGGACCGCTCGGGGCCGATCGGGGCGGGGGTGAGGACCGGTCGAAGCCGGTCGGGGTCCGGAACGCCCTCGATCGCCGGACGGGCTGGAACTTCCAGTCCGTCCGGCGATCGGGGAGAGTCGGCGGGAGCTGAGATCAGGCGGTGCGGGACCTTACTTGATCCACTCCGACCAGGACATGTTCCAGCCGTTGAGGCCGTTGCTCGGGGCGATCTGCTTGTCCTTGGAGTTCTTGACGATCACGACGTCGCCGATGAGGGAGCGGTCGTAGAACCAGGCGGCCGGGGTGCCCTTGTCGCCCGCGCCCCGGGCGTCGCGCAGTCCGACACAGCCGTGGCTGACGTTCTGCGATCCGAAAGTGCCCGCCGAGGCCCAGTAGTTGCCGTGGAGGAAGGTGCCCGAATCGGAGAGGCGCATCGCGTGCGGCACGTCCTTGATGTCGTACTCGCCGCCGAAGCCGACGGTGGCGCCGTTCATCCGGGTCACCTTGTGCTTCTCGCTGATGACCATCGTGCCGTTGTACGTGGTGGTCGCCGGGGCGCCCGCCGTGATCGGGAGGTTCTTGATCTCCTTGCCGTCACGGACGACGACCATCCGCTTGGCGGAGGCGTCCACGGTGGAGATCTGGCTGCGGCCGATGGTGAACGACACCGTCTTGGCCTGCTTCCCGTGGACTCCCGGACGGCCCTCGACGCCGTCGAGGTTGAGCTTCACGGTCACCTTGGTGCCCGGGGTCCAGTACTTCTCCGGGCGGAAGTCGAGGCGGTCGTTGCCGAACCAGTGGCCCTCGATCGGCACGGACGGCACGGACGTCACCGTGATGGCCTTCTCGACGGCCTCCGGGTTGGTGATACCACGGGTGAACCTGATCGAGACGGGCATGCCGACACCGACCGTCGAGCCGTTCTCGGGCGTGTAGTGGCCGACGAAGGTGTTCTTCGGCACGAGGGTGGTGAAGGTGGCCTCCTTCGCGGACTCGCGCCCGTCACCGTCCTTCGCGATGGCGTGGACCTTGTACTTGGTGGAGCCGGCCAGATGCCCCGACGGCTGCCAGGAGGCGCCGTCCGAGGCGATCTTTCCCTCGACCGGGGCGCCCTCGGCGTCCTGGACGGTGACCGCGGTCAGCTTGCCGCCGGCGGCCGTGACCTTCAGCGCGCCGCTGGTCGCGACGGCGGTCGCACCGTCCTTGGGAGCGATGGTGACCACCGCGGCCGAGGCCGCGTTCCCGACCTTCCCGGCGTCCTTGCCGTCCTTGCCCCCGCCGTCCTTGCCGGAGCCCCCGCCCCCGCAGGCCGTCACCAGCACCAGCATCGCCCCGACGACGAGGGCCAGCAGCACGGAGCCCCCACGCCCGCGTGCCGCCCCGTCAGCCGTCGCCCCCGATATCGGATGCCCGTTCACACTGGTCTCCCCTCGCCCCGGCCTGGCCCCGCCACGGCCCGTTCCCCCGTGCGACTCTCGTACGCACTTCGACAGAAAACCACACGCGCAGTTTCCGTTTGTTCCCGTGAATGTCACCGTTCCGTCCCAACCCGTCGTCCGACTCGGGTACGGGGCGGGAAGCGGAAGAACCGGGCGGAGGGCGGGCGGCGGCCCGAGGGGGGGGAAGGCGAGGTCAGCGCAGTGCCGACCCGTTCTTCCAGAGATTCCAGTCCATGTTCCAGCCACTGAGCCCGTTTGCGGGATCGACCGTTTTCTCGCGTGAGTTGACCACTTCGATGACGTCTCCGATCAGAGTCCGGTCGAAGAACCAGCCGGCCGGGGTGTCCGCGTCGCCGCCCTTCACATCCAGCAGCCCCACACAGCCGTGGCTGACGTTCGTCTGGCCGAAGACATCGGGCGACGCCCAGTAGTTGCCGTGCAGGAAGGTGCCCGTCCGGGTCAGCCGCATCGCGTGGGGCACGTCCTTGATGTCGTACTCGCCCTTGCCGGTGGAGTCCGTGAAGCCGACCGTCGCGCCGTTCATGCGGGTCACGTCGTACATCTCGCTGACCACCATCTTCCCGTTGTACGTGGTGGACTCGGGCGAGCCGGCGGTGATCGGCACGGTCGCCAGGACGTTCCCGTCGCGCCGGACCTCCATCGTCTTCGCCTCCGCGTCGACCAGGGAGACCTGCGAGCGGCCGACGGTGAAGGAGACGGTCTTGTCCTGGATGCCGTACGAGCCCGGAGCGGCCTCGACGTCCCGCAGCCGCAGATCGACGGTGACCTCGGTGCCGGGGGCCCAGTACTTCTCCGGACGGAAGTCGAGCCGGCCCTCGCCGAACCAGTGGGCCGCGATCTCGACGGGCGGATCGGAGACGACGGTGATGGCGCGCTCCACGGCGGCCCGGTCCACGATCTTCCGGTTGAAGTCGAAGGAGACGATCATCCCGGTCCCCACGGTGGCGCGGTTCTCCGGCTTGAAGTAGCCGATGAAACGGCGTTTGGGAACCTCGGTGGTGAAGCTGGTGTGCCGGGCGGTCCGGCGGCCGTGCCCGTCGAGGGCGACCACGTCGACGCTGTACTTGGCGGCGAGGCCGAGCGCGGTCCCGCTCCGGGGGGTCCAGCGCAGACCGTCCTCGGAGATCCTGCCGGGGACCTCGGCGGGGGCATCGTCCTCGATCCGGGTCACCCGCACCCGTTCGAACCGTCCGCTGCGCAGCCGCACTTCGAGCGGGCCCTGGCGGTCGACGTTCTCGGCGCCGTCCGCCGGGACGATCCGGATCGCCTCCTCGGGCGACCGCGGCTTGCCGCTGACGCCGAGGCTCCCGCCGGTGCAGCCGGTGAGCCCGGCCATCAGTCCCGCCCATGCCAGGGCGACGACCGCGCCCCTCCCTGCCCGCTTCAGTACGTGTCTCACGCCCCACCCAACGACCACGGGCCAGCGGGGGAAACGTGGGCGAATGTCGGGAGGCGGGCGGTGCGGGCAGAACAGGTGGGGGAACCATTCGGCTGGAGCGGCCGGGACGTCGTGGCATCCGGCCCCCGGCGGTCCCAGGAGCCGCGGGAGGCCGCAGGTGTCGAGCACGGCCGACCGGGAATCGGCGCGGGAGGTGCTTCGCCGGAGGCGGGACGGTGGGGGTGCGGTCCGTGGTGCTGCTGAAGGTGACGGGATGAGCGGCGCGGGGCGCGTACGGCTTCGGCGCGGGACGCGTACGGCTGGCGCGGCGAGCGGTCGCGGAGGCGGTGGGGCCAGGGGCCACTCGCGTACAGCCTCGGTACGGAGGGGGCGGCAGTCAATGGGCCGGGCGGCCGAGCGGCTGCCGCCCGGCCGGGTCGGCGTGAGGTTCGGCACGCCAAAAGGAGATGAGAGGTGTCAGTGGTGAACCGTAGGCTCGCTCCTGATGCCCACCACACACGCCACCTCCAAAGAACGGTCCGTCGTGCGCTCGCTGCTGCGGCTGTGGCCGTATGTGCGGCCCGTCCGCGCCCGCCTGTTCGCCGCGGCCTTCGTCGCGATCGTCGCGTCCTGTCTGAGCCTGGTCATCCCGCTCGTACTGAAGTGGATCGTGGACGGACCGGTGGCCGGACGGGATCCCGGCGGGGTCTGGCTCGGGGCGCTCGCGCTGCTGCTGCTCGGAATCGCGGAGGCGCTGCTGTTCGGCTTCCGGCGATGGCTGGTGGCACGCCCGCTGGCCGGGGTCGAGGCGTCGATGCGGGCGGATCTGTACCGGCATCTCCAGCGGCTGCCGGTGTCGTTCCACGACCGCTGGGCATCGGGGCAACTGCTCTCCCGCGGTACGACGGATCTGATGCTGGTGAGGCTGTTCCTCGCGTTCCCGCTGACCTTTCTGCTGGTCAACGGCACGACCATCGTGGTCGGCTATGTGATTCTGCTGGGGCAGGACTGGACACTCGGCCTGGTGCTGATGATCCCCATCGTGCCGCTGGTGGTGATCTGCTCCTACTTCGAGTCGCGGTACTCGCTCGCCGCGCGGCGGGCGCAGGACCAGGTCGGCGATCTGACGACGGTGGTCGAGGAGAGCGTGCTCGGCATCCGGATCACCAAGGGCTTCGGCCGCCATCGCAGTCAGGCGGTCGCCTTCCGGGAGCTGTCGCGGGAGCTGCGCGGCACGGAACTGGTCAAGGCGCGGCTCCTGGCGGGCATCTGGGCTCTGATCACCACCATCCCCGAGCTGGCCATCGGCGCGGCCCTGGTCCTGGGCACGGTCCAGGTCGCGGACGGGAACCTCTCGGCGGGCACGCTGGTGGCGTTTCTGTCGACGGCGCTGGCGCTGCGCTGGCCCGTGGAGTCGATCGGCTTTCTGCTGGCCATGAGCCAGGAGGCGGCGACGGCGACGGAACGGTACTTCGAGGTCCTGGACGCCGAGGAGGAAGCGGACGTTCCGGCCGCGAAGGCGGTCGGCGTCCGGCGCGGCGGGCACGGCGGGCACGGCGAGGGCGGGCGATCGTCCGGTGCCAGGCGGCCATCCGGGACCGGCGCGGAGGGCGAGGACGGGCCGCCGTCCGGTATCGGCACGGGCGGGCTGCGGTTCGAGGGCGTCGAGTTCCGGTATCCCGACGCGCCCGCGGATTCGCCGCCGGTGCTCGCGCACGTCGATCTGCGCGTACGGCCCGGCGAGACGATGGCCCTGGTCGGCGGCACGGGCAGCGGGAAGACCACGCTCACCGCGCTCGTACCCCGGCTGCACGACGTGACCGGCGGGCGGATCACACTGGACGGCGAGGACATCGCCGCGATGCCGCGGGAGCGGCTGCGGGGGCTGGTGTCGATGGCGTTCGAGGAGCCGACGCTGTTCTCGGCGACGGTCGGGGAGAACATCCTGATGGGCGCGGCGGAGGGCTCCGGGGGCGCGGATCTTGACCGGGCGCTGGAGGTGGCCCAGGCCGATTTCGTACGCTCCCTGCCCGACGGCGCGGACACCGAGGTCGGTGAGCAGGGCCTGAGCCTGTCGGGCGGTCAGCGCCAGCGGCTCGCCCTGGCACGCGCGGTGGTCGGCGAACCCCGCTTCCTGGTGCTGGACGATCCGCTGTCGGCGCTCGACGTCCACACGGAGGCGCTGGTCGAGGCGGCGCTGCGGAGTGTTCTGGAGGACACGACGGCGCTGGTGGTGGCCCACCGCCCGTCCACCGTGCTGCTCGCGGACCGGGTGGCCCTGCTCTCGGGGGGCCGCATCACGGCGGTGGGCACCCATCAGGAACTGCTGCGGACGAACGCGGAATACGCCTGGCTGATGTCGGGCGCGGAGGCCGGGCAGACCGACGGTCCGGTGGCCGGGCAGGCCGGCGGCGCGGAGGCCGTTCGGACCGGCGGCGCTGAGCCCGGCGGAGGCGACGGCTCCGCCCATGTCATGGAAGGAGACGTCCGATGACCGCCACCACCACGTCCGGCGCCGGATCCGGCGGCGAGGAAGCGGGCGGCTCGGGCGACCGGCGGGACAAGGAACCCCGCACCCCGGACGACCGGCGCGACGCGACCACCCGCGCCCCGGAGGGCACCCGTGAGGACCCCTTCGACCAGGACGATCTGCCGACCCCCAAGGGCGCGACCGGCGCGCTGCTGCGTTCGCTTCTCTCGCCGCACCGGGCCCGGCTCGTCCGGATCGCGCTGATTCTGCTGTTCCAGCAGGCCGCCGTGCAGGCGGGCCCGCTGCTCGTCGCGTACGCGATCGACCGGGGCGTGCCCGCTTTCCGGCGCGACGACTACGGGCCGCTGATCGCCGTGGCCGTCGGCTACGGGGTGAGCGCGTTCGGGGCCGGGCTGCTGCAATACGTCTTCATCATGGCGTCCGCGCGCGTCAACCAGGACGTCCTGCTGGATCTTCGCGGCCGGATCTTCCGGCACGCACAGGCCCTGAGCATCGACTTCCACGAGCGGTACACCTCCGGGCGGCTGATCTCCCGTTCGACGACGGACGTGGAGTCCCTGCGTGAACTCCTCGACGAGGGACTCCAGGAGCTGATCAACGTCTTCCTGTCCTTCGTCTACATCTCCGCGATGCTGCTCTGGCTGGATCTGAGCCTCGGGGCGGTGGCCGTGGCCTCGTTCGTACCGCTGTATCTGCTCGTACGGCTCTATCAGCGTCGTGCCAAGGTCATCTTCAGCGAGCGGTCGACCGCGATCGCCTCCGTGATCGTGAAGTTCGTGGAGACGATGAACGGCATCCGGCCGGTGCGGACGTTCCGGCGGGAGCGGGCGAACGACGCCGAGTTCGCGCGGCTGAACGAGCGTCACGGCCGGAGCAACGGAGACGCGATGCTGGAGATGGCGCGCTACACCGTCGGCTCGCGCCTGGTCGCCAACACCGCCGTCGCCGGGATCGTGCTGTGGGGCGCGTACCGGGTCGCGGAGGGAGCGCTGGCGCTCGGCGTGCTGGCCGCCTCGGTGCTCTATCTACGGCGGCTGTACGACCCGATCGACCGGCTCGGGATGTTCCTGAACTCCTATCAGTCGGCGGCGGCTTCGCTGGAGAAGATCGCGGGTCTGCTGGCCCAGCGGCCCTCGGTCCCGCAGCCCGAGAACCCGGTCGAACTGCCGCCGAGCCGTGGCGGGCAGCCGGGCCGCGAGGTCGTCTTCGAGGGGGTCGGCTTCGCCTACCGCACGGGCGGCGAGGTGCTGCCCCGCTTCGATCTGACGATCCCGGCCGGCCAGACGGTCGCGATCGTCGGTTCGACGGGCGCGGGCAAGTCCACACTGGCCAAACTGCTGGCCCGCTTCTACGACCCGACGCAGGGCCGGATCGTCCTCGACGGCGTCGGCGTCCACGAACTGTCGACGCCCGAACTGCGGCGCGGGGTGGTGATGGTGACCCAGGAGGCGTTCCTGTTCTCCGGCACGGTCGCGGAGAACATCGCCATCGGACGGCCGGACGCGACCCGCGAGGAGATCGAGCAGGCCGCGAAGCAGATCGGGGCACACGATTTCATCGCCGGGCTGCCGGAGGGGTACGACACGGACGTACGGAAGCGGGGCGGCCGGATCTCGGCCGGTCAGCGGCAGCTGGTCGCCTTCGCGCGGGCGCTGCTCGCCGATCCGTCCGTACTGATCCTGGACGAGGCGACGAGTTCGCTGGACATCCCCGGTGAGCGTGCGGTGCAGCGGGCGATGGACACGGTGCTGCACGGGCGTACGGCGGTGGTCATCGCACACCGGCTCTCCACGGTGGAGGTCGCGGACCGGGTACTGGTCATGGAGCACGGCCGGATCGTGGAGGACGGCACGCCGGCCGAACTCATCGGCGGCACGGGCCGGTTCGCGGAACTGCACCGGGCGTGGCGGGACAGCCTGGTCTGAGCGGGATCTGTCCAGGATCCGCCGCGACCGGGTGAACGCGCAACGCGATCCGGCAGTTGCTTGGCACCTGATTCTCAAGTGACGATCATCTGGTCGCTGTCGACGCCCATCGACCGCGAACAGGGCTGATGGGTCGAGAAACCACCGCCGAAGCATCCATTTCCAGACATTTCAACCTGGCGGGGTAGAGCAAATACAGGCTTCCGGTGCACCGGATCAGGTGTCGCCCAGGAGAGCAGCCGCCCGGCCGTCCAGCTCGCTGACCCCTGAGGTTCTGCTGTGGCCGGACAGCCGGACACGCATGTCGGTCAGGGCGTCGCTGATCTTCACGGACTGGACGCCCTCGGCGCAGTCGATGAACTCGCCCCACGCGGCCAGGGCCCCGTCCAGATCGCCCTGGCGCAGGTGCACGTTTCCCAGATCGCCCAAGACGATCGCGCGGGACCGTCGCCGGTCCAGGCCGTGGACGTCCAGGGCATGGTGAAGGTGTTCGCGGGCCCCTTCGAGGTTTCCCAGGCGGGCGAGGATCATGCCGCTGTGGTGGGCCCATCGACCTGTGGAGAAGTGGGAGGCCCAGGACTCGCCTGGGGCGACCGTGGCCTTCTCGATGGCGCTCTGCGCCCGTGCGAGCGCTGCCCTGGCCAGTCGGCGGTCGCCTTCGAGGGCTGCCGCGTCGGCCAGGGTCGTCTGGTAGTAGGCGACCGCCTTGGGTTCGTCCAGACCGTCTGCGTACTCGACGCACTTCTCCGACAGCCGCAGGGCGACCGCCCGGCCTCGCGGCCCGAGGTCGATCGCCTGAATGGCCATGCCCCGTAGGGCGGTTGCGGCCAGTTCGGCGTCCTTGGCTTCTTCCGCGAGGACGAAGGCATGCGCGTAGTACCGCTGAGCGAGGCCCTGGTGGTGGTCGTCGTTTCCTCCGTCCTGCACCATCCAGCCGCACAGATGCACCAGTTGGGAGGTAGCGGCGAAGAGTTCCCGGCCGGCGGCTTCGGTGTACCTGCCTTCGAGCCAGGGGCCGACGTTGCCGGTCAGGTACCGGACTGCCAGCTGGCGGGCGTGGACTCCGCCGAACTCGGCGGCGGTGTCTCCGAGCGTGCGAGTCATCTGCCGGATCGCCGCGATCTCGCCCTTCCCCACGCGTACGGCACCGGCTGGTGCGGAGGCCACCCGGCGGGTGATGGCTTCCGCGTCCGGGAGGTTCAGCGCCGACAGGGCGAACCCGGCGGTCGCGGCCAGCATCGAACGGCGTTCCACGTCACTCCTCCCAAGAGCAAGGACTGACTGCACGGTATCCGCAGCCGGTGGCTCGGGATCACCCGTACAGCCAACCCGTGTCCGGGTCAGGTCCAGCTGTAAGACCTGCACGACGTACGGAAGCCAGACGTCCGGGGAGGGGGTGCGTTCGCCCTTCATCCACCTGCGGGCGTACTGGCGTTCCAGGCCGTCCGGGCCTCGGCCTGCGGCGAGGGCGACCTCGCGGGCGAGCTTGGTCGGACCCCATCCGCGTTCTTCGCACGCTGCCCGGATCAGGTCCGTGATGGTCGCCGTCCGCACCGCTTCCCCCTTGACCTACGCGGGCCTACAGAGACCTACAGCATGGCCCCTCTTCCTTGGCGGTTTCAGCACGTTGACTGATCCTCACCCGCCCGAGGCGCGCTTCGTCAGCGTTCATGCCCCCGGGCGTCCCAGCGAAGCGACCGAAGGAGAACACCAGGTGCTCGCCCGTTAACACCACCGTGGACGTCGTCCTTGGCTGGGTCCGGCCTCTGCGTTCCCCGGCGGCTCTGTGATGCCTGGCCGCGATCACGGATTCCGGGCTGACCGACCCACACGCGCCTGCCGCCGTCTCAGGCCCCGGACGTCGAACCGGCATCCGCTGTCTGATTCCTCAGGGGCCCCACAGACCAGTCGTCAACCTGCGGTCAACGAGCCTGACCGCCTGCAGAGTCACGAGTTCCGCCCGAACCAGTTTCTGGAGGCATCGTGCACCACCCCTCAGACCTCTCCGCCCTGGCCGGCAGCACCGTGCTGGTGACCGGCGGCGCGGGGCTCATCGGCTCCCGGATCACCGCCCGGCTCCGGGACCTGGGCGCCCGCCCCGTCGCCCTGTGCACCATGAGCGCCTACCCCGAGCACGTATACGCCGACTTCTTCGGAGTCCACGCATCCGACCCGGACGTGGTCCTGGGTGACATCCGGGACACGGTGCTGGTCCGCAAGCTCGTTGCCGACTCGGACTATGTGATCCACGCCGCCGCCCTCGCGGACGTGGCCGCGTGTACTCGGAAGCCGCTGGCCGCGATCGACACCAATATCGCCGGTACCCAGAATGTCCTGGACGCTGTTGCCGCAACGGACCGCATCCGGCGCATGGTCTTCGTCTCCTCCGCGAGCGTCTACGGCGACGGCAGCCCTGAGGAGACCATCAGCCCCGAATTGTTGACCATGCGGCAGTTGCTGGAGTCCGTCCACGGCCGCATCCCACCGCAATTCCATGAGTTCGCCCGCATGCGACCGGTGTCGGTCTACGGGAACACCAAAGCGTGGGGCGAGGAACAGACCGCTCTCATCCTCGGCCAGGTCGGCACCTCGTACGCGATCGTCCGGTACTTCTCCGTCTACGGCGAGCCGCAGACTGTCAAGCCGAATTCGCACTCCTGGGTGGTCGCCTGGTTCGCCGCCCGCGCTCATTTGGGCCTTCCCCTGCATCTCAACGGAGGCGGTCGGCAGGTGCGGGACATGGTGCACGTGGACGACGTCGCCGAGGGCACCCTGCGGGCCCTGGTCAGCCCGCGGGCCCACACCGAGACCGTGAACATCGGGACCGGCCTCCCCACCAGCGTGCGGAAGGTCGCGGAACTGATCCGTGAGCATTACCCGAGAACGACCTTCCTGGACACCCCACTGCCGACCGGTGACCCCCTCGGCGGGTACGCGGCCATCCGCCGGATGGAGAACGTCCTGGGCTGGAAACCGAAAGTCACCGTCGCGCAGGGGGTGGCCCGCTACGTCGACTGGCTGAGGGACACCCCGGCCGCGGCCCCCGGCTGGCTGCGGGAGTCCACGACGGCTTAGACAACCGGCGGTCTGCCCAGGCGGGACATCCGCCACACCGTCCGCCACCTGATGGGACGCCGAGGGCCCCCGCTGGTCCGGATGCCCTCGGCGAACCCACCGAACCAGGCCCGGAGTCCCGCCGGGGACTTCGTGCGCATCACGGTCAGCACCACCCACACCCCCAGGTAGACCGGTACGAGAAGGGCGGGCAGATGCCGCTTGGCAAGCCAGACCCTGTTCCGGGCCGTCATCCGGTAGTAGACCGCGTGCCGGGCCGGCGAAGTCTTCGGGTGCTGGAGAACGAGCTGCGGCTCGTAGAGGACGTCCCAGCCCCGGTCGATCGCCCGCCAGGCCAGATCGGTCTCCTCGTGCGTGAAGAAGAAGGCATCCGGCCAGCCACCGGTCTGCTCCAGCATCGGCATCGAAAGCGCGTGACCGCCGCCCAGGAACGTGGTCACCAGTCCCCGCCGCATCGGGTCCTCGGCCCGCAGGCGGGGCACGTGACGCCGTTGGGTAGTGCCGGTCTCATCCGCGATCCGGAAACCAACGATGCCCAGACGAGTGTCCGCCTCGTACAAGTCCGCGATCCGCCGGAGCACTTCCGCTTCGATCAGCAACCCGTCGTCGTCCAGGTCCACGAGCACGTCCACGTCTCCGAACTCGCGCAACCGCCGCCAGGCGACGTTGCGGCCACCGGACACCCCCAGGTTCTCCGCCAGCTCCACCGCGGTCACACCGTCCGGCAGCCCCGCAAGGGCCGTCCCGTTGCCGACGACGACGACCCGGGCGGCGGGCTCGTCCTGCTTGGCCACCGAATCGAGCAGAGCCAGCAGCTCGGGCATCCGGTCGCCCATGGTCAGCACGGCGACACCCACACGCGGCCGAGTCACATCCATCACCACTTCCCCCAAGTCGACATCAGGTGAGCGGCGAGCGTACCCCTGCCAAAACCTGCTGCCGCACCCATCAGAAGGGCCGACACACATGGACCGGATCGTCCTTGGCGACTACGTCACCGCCCCTGCCCTGGGAGCCATCGCCACGACCGTATACGGAGACCTGGAGAAATTCGGCCTGGCCGACTTCCTGCTCCAGTGGCCGGGCCTCCAGCGCGAGGCGCTGACCACGCTCGGCGAAGACCGGCGCATCCACCCGAGCGCATACATCCACCCCACTGCGATCGTCGGAGACGACGTGATCATCGGCCCGGACGTCAAGGTCCACGAGTTCACCACCGTCCGCAAGGGCAGCATTCTGTGCGCCGGAGCCCAAGTCGGCTTCAACTGCGAGGTAACCGCAGCATTCGTGGGAGAGGACGCCGTCCTGGGGCACCGGATCGGCGTGAACCGGACGATCATCGGAGCAAGAGCCCATCTCTCGGCGAGCGTCACCGTGGCCGCCATCAACATGAGCACCGACATGCGCAGGCCCGACCGCGAGGTCGTCATCCGCACCGGCCTCGGCCTCTACCGCTGCGGAACAACCCAGTTCGGAGCCGTCATCGGCGACGACACCCAGACCGGCAACAACATCAGCATCGGGCCCGGCGTCGCCATCGGCCGCCGCTGTCAGATCACCAGCGGCGTCTCCATCGCCATCCGCGCCGTCCCAAAGGACTGCACCGTCACCGCTCCACACACCACGGAGGCCAGCATCCGCCGTCGTCGCCGCCCCTTCGCACTTGACCGGACCACCGATCAGGCCGCGGTACGTGACTCACTTGCCTGAACGTCCGCGCTGACGCCAGCCTGCAAGCTCTGTTGACAACCCTGGATAGCGATCGCCCGTCAGTCAAAAGCCCTCTCTGTCCGGTCGGCGCGTCCCGCAGCACGGCAACCCTGCATCGCACCGCCCCCGTCAGCTCTACCAGGAACCAGTGGCTTCGCCATCCCGGTCGGACCGCGATCTCGCCACTCGGCGGATCCACACAGGTGACGTCGACGCTGCGCCACCCCGTGACCCGGTTGCCGTCGCTCGCCCGCTTCGCGGCGGGCAGCATCCCGTACGGAAGGAGCCCGCTCCCCCACTCGGCGCACGCCCCTCCGCGCCCCCGTCCCGCAGGAAACGCGCCACACTCCGCGGCGGGCGCACGGCCGCGCCGAGCCGTCCGCGGGTGGGCTCCGGTCGCGGTTCGCGGGTACCGGCGCGTGCCCGGACCTGTCGCGCCGTGCGCACGCGCACGGCTCCCATGTCCGGGCTATGCCGTCCCTTTACCTGAGCGGGGCGCTGCCGCGCGGCCCCGGGAAACGTCCGCTCAACGAACATGAAAGTTCGATGAACGAACCGGATTTGGCCAACTTGTTGACGCGCCCCTGACATTACGGGTGACGCTCCTGCCACTCTTCCCCCGCTTTCCGTTCCACGCACCACACGCTCCGCAGGCTCTGCCCGGTCGGCCCCATGCCCGGCCGTTCCGGCACCCCCCCATCGCAGAAGGAGTTCCGCGTGAGATCCACCCCCCGCCGACGCACCGCCGCGACCGGTGCGCTCCTCACCACCGCGGCCCTGCTCGCCGTCGGCTTCCAGACCGGCACGTCGACGGCGCAGCCGATGGCGGCGAACGCCGCCCCCTCCGCGGTGACAGCCGGGAAGGCCGATCCCGGTGCGCTTCCGCTGAGTCTGAGCCCGTCGCAGCGGGCGGAGCTGATCCGTGCACAGAGTGCGACGACGGCGGCCACCGCGGGTGAACTGGGCCTCACGGCCCAGGAGAAGCTCGTGGTCCGGGATGTGACCCAGGACCGTGACGGCACCACGCACACCCGCTACGAGCGCACGTACAGCGGCCTTCCGGTGCTCGGCGGCGACCTCGTGGTCTCCGAGACGAAGACGGGCGCGACCGAATCGGTCAGCAAGGCGTCCCCGACCCTCCTGAAGAACGTCGACACCACCGCCGGCATCCCGGCCGCCGACGCCGAGAAGCAGGCCCTCGGCCTCGCGAAAGCGGACGGCACCACCAAGGCCGACGCCGAGCGCGCCCCCCGCAAGGTCGTGTGGCTGGCCCAGGGCGCCAAGCCGGTGCTGGCGTACGAGACGGTCGTCGGCGGGCTCCAGAACGACGGCACCCCCAACGAGTTGCACGTCGTCACCGACGCCACCTCCGGCAAGAAGATCTTCGAGTGGCAGGGCGTCCACAACGGCACCGGCAACACCCAGTACAGCGGCCAGGTCGCCCTCGGCACCACCCGCTCCGGCACCTCGTACAACCTCACCGACTCCGGACGCGGCGGCCACAAGACGTACAACCTGGGCCGCGCGACGACCGGGACCGGCACCCTGTTCTCAGGACCGGACGACGTCTGGGGCGACGGCCTGCCCGCCGACCCCGAGACCGCGGGCGCGGACGCCGCGTACGGCGCGGGACTGACCTGGGACTACTTCAAGAACGTCCAGGGCCGCAGCGGCATCCGCGGCGACGGCGTCGGCGCGTCCTCACGCGTCCACTACGGCACCAACTACGTCAACGCGTTCTGGCAGGACGCCTGCTTCTGCATGACCTACGGCGACGGCGCGGGCAACGCCAAGCCCCTCACCTCGATCGACGTCGCGGCACACGAGATGACCCACGGCGTCACCTCCGCCACCGCCAAACTCGTGTACAGCGGCGAATCCGGCGGCCTCAACGAGGCCACCTCCGACATCTTCGCCGCGGCCGTCGAATTCCACGCCAACAACACCAGCGACGTCGGCGACTACCTCGTCGGCGAGGAAATCGACATCCGCGGCACCGGCGCCCCGCTGCGCTACATGGACAAGCCGAGCAGGGACGGCGCGTCGAAGGACTACTGGTACGCGGGCATAGGCAGCGTCGACGTCCACTACTCGTCGGGGCCGGCGAACCACTGGTTCTACCTGCTCTCCGAGGGCAGCGGGACGAAGACCATCAACGGGGTCACCTATGACTCGCCGACCTCCGACCTCCTGCCCGTCGCGGGCATCGGCCGCGAGAAGGCCGCGCTGATCTGGTACAAGGCCCTCACCACCAAGTTCAACTCCACCACGAACTACGCGGCGGCCCGTTCCGGGACCCTCGCGGTGGCCGCCGAGCTGTACGGAGCGGGCAGCCCCGAGGTCAAGGCGGTGACCAACGCCTGGGCCGGCGTCAACGTCGGACCCCGCGTCACCGACCCCAACCGCCCGACCTTCGAGAGCGCGGCCGTCATCTCCATCCCGGACAACGGTCCGGCCGTGAACTCCTCGGTCGTCGTCTCCGGCGTCCCCGGCAACGCGCCGGCCGCGCTCCAGGTCGACGTCGACATCGTCCACCCCTGGCGCGGTGACCTGGTGGTGGACCTGCTCGCCCCGGACGGGACGGTTTACCCCCTGAAGCCGTTCAACGGCTCCGACTCGGCCGACAACGTCCAGCAGACGTTCTACGTCGACGCCTCCTCCGAGCCGGCCAACGGAGCCTGGCGACTGCGGGTCCAGGACCTCGCGGCGCAGGACTCGGGCCAGATCAACAAGGTGCGGCTGACTTTCTGAGCCGGTAGCCGTCGCGGCCGTCCCGCGCCGCGCGGAGCGCAGGCGGAACAGACCGCACGTGGCACGGACCGCGCACCGGCACACCGCGCACGGTTCACCGAACACCGAACACCGAAGTCGCACGTCGAGCGCGGAACACACCGCGCGCCGGACAGCACGCCCGGCGGGAACTCCCGTTCCCGCCGGGCGCGTTGGCGTGCATGGCAGGATTCGGCGCATGATCACACCGCCACCGGCGCCGGACCGGGTCGTGTGCGCAGCCGCCGACTGTGCGGGAACGGGCGTCCAGGACGGCAACTGCCCCCGCCATCTCACCCCTGATCGGCTCCTTGTCTGGCTGACCGGCCTGGGCCCGAGCGCCGACGTCGATCTGCGCGGCTCCCGGCTGCCGGCCGAGCTGTTCACCCGTATCAGCAGCGCGGTACGCGACGGCAGCGGCGTACCCCGGTTCGGCAGCCTCCTCTTCCGCGCGGGATGGGCCATGGGGGGCGGGGTCGATCTGCGGACAGCCCGGTTCGAAGGACCGGTGGACTTCCTCGAAGCCCGGTTCGAGGGGCCGGTGGACTTCCGTGGAGCACGGTTCGAGGGACCGGTGAACCTCAGCGGCTCCTCCTTCGCCGGATACGCGGACTTCGACGACGCCCGATTCGCCGGGGACCTCGACGCGTCGTCCCTCACCGCAATGGACAGATTCGGTTTCTCACGGACCGAGGTCGGCGGCAGGCTCGCGCTGGGGGGCGGGTCCTTCGGCGGGCGGGTGAGCCTGACGGGCGGGACCTACCGCGGCGGGGTGCTGCCAAGCGGAAGCCGGTTCGACAGCGGCCTGGACTGCTCCGAATCCACGTTCGAAGGCGATGTCGACTTCTCGGATCTGGAGGTCACCGGACGGTTCGACGTCCGGGACGCGGAGTGCGACGGATACGCCGACTTCTCCGGAACCACCGTCTCCGATGGTCTCCTGGTCCTCTCCGGCAGCCGATTCCGCAGGCTCACCGACCTCGGCGGGCTGCGCGCCCACCAGGACGTCGGCGTTCACGACACCGTCTTCCACGACGAGGTGTCCTTCGTGAGCGCCCGGTTCGAGGGCTCTCTCAGCGGCACCGCCCACATCCTCAAAGGGATCGACTTCGACCGCGCGGTCTTCCGCGCGCCGGCCGGACTCGCCCTCTGCGCGACGCGCGCGTCCTTCCGGGGAACCAGGTTCGAGGAGAAGTCGACCATCACCCTGCGCTACGCGAGGGTCGATCTGACCGACGCGGTCTTCCTCCAGCCCGTCGCCGTCACGGCGCGGGCCGCGCCTTTCGGCGGACGGGCTTCGGACGAGTCCGCGTTCCGCGGTCTCGACCCGGCCGTCCGGGTGCTCTCCCTGCGGGGTGTGGACGCCTCGCTGCTGTCGCTCGCCCACACCGATCTCTCCGAATGCCGCTTCGCGGGCTCGTTCCGTCTCGATCAGCTGCACCTGGAGGGCCGCTGGACCCTCGCGTCCTCCCCTCCGGGAGCCTGGCGGCGCGGTGTCCCGCTCCGGCGGACCCACCGCCAGGTCATCGCGGAGGAGCGGATGTGGCGCTCATGGCCGGGGCGTTCCGCGAGCGCGCGCGCCGGGTGGGGCGAACCGTGGCACAACCCGGACGAGACCCCCGGTCTCGCCACCCTCACCACCGTCTACCGGCAGCTGCGCAAGGCCCGCGAGGACGCCAAGGACGAGCCGGGAGCCGCCGATCTCTACTACGGCGAGATGGAGATGCGCCGCCACAGCCAGAGCCACCGGCGGGCGGAACGGTGGCTGCTGGACGCGTACTGGCTGCTGTCGGGGTACGGACTGCGCGCGTCCCGCGCGCTGGGCTGGCTGGCCCTCGCGATGATCGCCACCATCGTGCTGATCATGGGATTCGGACTGCCGGACGAGACCCCGAGACAGGAGATACGCCGAGTCGCGGCGGACGGGGGGACGATCACGGTCCTCCACAAGAGCGACCCTCGTCTCACCAAGCCGTTCGCCGAACGTTTCACCGGCAAGCGGTTCGACAAGGCGCTCGGCATCACGCTCAACTCGGTCGTGTTCCGTACGAGCGGCCAGGACCTGACGACGACCGGCGGATACGTGGAAATGGCGTCCCGCTTCACCGAACCCGTCCTGGTGGGGCTGGCGGCACTGGCGATCCGGGGGCGGGTGAAGCGGGGCGCATGACCCGAGGGGCGGGGCTGTCCGGGGCGCCTCGTGACCGGCGGAGACCGGACGCGCCTCCTGACCGGCGGAGACCGCACGTAACGGGTGTCCGCGCATTCGGATGGCCGGAGAGTTGGTCGACCGCGGTGTGGTGGCGGAGTCAGCCGCCGGCTCGCGAACGGCGCGACCAGGCTGCCGAGTCGAGGACCGCCCGTACCTCCGGGACGTGGGCGTACTCAGCGAGCCGCGCCAGCACGACCCGGCCTCGTTCCGCCGTCCGCTCGCTGGCGACGTCCGCGGACAGGCTGAGGACCCGTTCGGCGGTCGCCGCCGCCTCCTCGGGCTCGTTGGCGTCGGCATACGCCACGGCGAGCCACGAGAGGTAGAGCGCGAGTTCCCGTGTGTGCGTCGCGTCGTACCGGCCGAGCACATCCCGGAGCAGCGGCACGGCCCGAAGCGGTCGGCGCAGTTCGGTGTAGACGCGGGACTCCATGATCTGGAGTTCGCCTGCGTCCACCCAGTACAACCATGCCGGGGACTCGGTTCCCTCGCTGTCCTCGGCCAGGGCATCCCCGGCTTCTCCGAGGGCCCGCATCGCGTGCTGCGCGTCCTCAAGGCCCCTGGCTTTCACGTGGGCCCATGCCACCCGGTCGAGGTACAGCGCGCGGGCTTTGGGGGGTGCGTCCGGCCCGGCTTCGGCCAGCGCCGCGCGAGCGAGGTCCAGGCCCTCGGCCTCGCGGCCGGTGTTGCTGAGCTGGTAGGCCAGCGATCCGGCGAGATTTCCGGCCAAGGTGTGGTCCTCGGCTTGCTGGGCCGCGCTGAGCCCTAGCCGGTAGATCCGCTCCGCGTCGGCATGCTGCCCGGCGTCGCCGGCGATCCATCCGGCGATCTGCGCGAACTCTCCGATTGAAGTGAGGAGTTGACGACCTATCTCCTCGGTGTGCCGGGCTTCGCGGTAGAGGGTGACGGCGGCGCGCAGGTCCCGCATGGCTCGCCCGATGAGATCCAGCCCGTAGACGACATCGTCGGCGAGACGCAGCCCGTGGACCCTCTGGTGCAGGTCACGCACGACCCCTTCCCCGATGCGACGCCCGCTCTTGGCGCTGAGAGGGGCCAGAGGGTCGCCTTCGGGCAGATAGTCGGCCAGCGTCGGCATCGCCGCCTCCGGGGGTACCGATGGGCCCGTGAGTACGTCCACGGGCACCCCCAGGGCCTCGGCGAGGAACGGAAGCCAATCGCGAGGGGTACGCCTGCCCGCCTCCCACCTGCTGATCTCCTGGGCGCTGACCGGCTCGCCCCGCACCCCCGCCGCACGGCACAACTCCCACGCCAAGCGCGCCTGGGTCGATCCGCGCTGTTTCCGCAAACGCCTGATGTTGGCCCCGATCGCGGTGGTCACCTACCCAGTGTGGCCTACGTCCTGGCCCACGTGGGGGCCCATGCCGGGCCAATGGATGCCAATCCGTGGCGGGCCGACGCTTATCGGTATGAAACCCAGCACTGAGGCCCGATGATGTCTGTCCCGTCTCTCCGGAGCACGTGGAGCAGGCGGGGTGCTCCTGGTGCAGAAAGCCAACCCCAGCCTGGAAGGGGCGGGCCCCATTCTGGGGATACCCTGCGCCGGTCGAAGTGCCGATGCGGATCGAAACGGTGCCCTGACTGCGCCCTCCGGCGGAACCGACCGGGAACCTCCGGCGGAGCAAGCTCGCGAGAGACAGCCGGAGAAGCGGCGGAGGCGAGCCGTGACCCGGCCGACGCTCGCTGATCGGCGACACGAAACAGCGCGGAACTCTGCCCGTGGCCGGACCTCTGCACCAAAGGCGACTGACCGAGCCTCGTACCCTGGAAACCGCCCGGCACGTCCAGCGGGAACCCACGACGCCTCGTACGCACGCTGCCCCCGCGGCTGTGCGGGCGGGGCTCCGCCACTGTCCGGGGCATGGTTCCATCCCCGTAATCTGGCGGTATGGCGACCGCTGATGATCACCGTTCCGATGGTGTTGTAAGAGTCCTCCTCGCCGACGACGAGGCCATGATCCGCGTCGGGGTGCGGGCCGTTCTCGCCAGCGAGCCGGGGATCGAGATCGTCGCCGAGGCCGGTGACGGGCGGCAGGCGGTCGAGCTGGCGCTGAAGCACCGGCCCGACGTCGTGCTGCTGGACATCCGGATGCCGCGGCTCGACGGGCTGCGGGCCGCGGAGGAGTTGCGTCGGGTGCTGCCGTCGGCCGCGCTCGTCGTGCTGACGACTTTCTCGGAGGACGACTACATCGCACGGGCCCTGGACACGGGCGTGAGCGGCTTCCTGCTGAAGTCCGGTGATCCGAGGGAGCTGATCGCGGGAGTGCGCGCAGTCGCCGAGGGAGCCGCCTTCCTCTCGCCCGAAGTGGCCCACCGCGTCATCGGGCAGCTCGGCGGCGGGCGGCTGTCCCGGACCGCGGAGGCCAGGCGCAGGCTGGAGCCGCTGACCGTACGCGAGAGCGAGGTCGTCGCGCTCGTCGGTGCCGGGCTGTCGAACGCGGAGATCGCGGAGCGGCTGTACGTCGTGGAGGGAACCGTCAAGGCCCATGTCAGCGCCGTCCTGGCGCGCCTCGGGCTCAGAAACCGGGTGGAGCTGGCGATCCTGGCGTACGAGGCGGGGGCCGTGGGGGACTCCGATCGGCCCACCTGACCGCCCCGTCCCGGCGGTCCCGGCCGCCCCGGCCGTCATGGCCGGTCCCGGCCGCCACGACCGCCACGACCGCCACGACCGCCACGACCGCCACGACCGCCCGACGGTGGCACGGGGCCGCGCTCCCGGACCGCCACCGGTCGCCGCCACCGCCGCTGTCGGGCCACGCCCCCACCTTCGTCAGGGGCCGTACCCCCGCCTCGTCCGGCAAGGTGGAAGGCATGCCCCGTGAACACGTCCGCCGCCTCCTGCTCGATCTCGCCCTCTGGGCGCTGGTCGCCGGGCCCGTGCTGCTCCTCGCCTCCCCGGACGACGACGGGTCCTGGACCGGGCTCGTCGTCGGGGTCCTGCTGCTCGGCGTGGCCGTGGGCGTCCGGCGGCGGCTGCCGCTCGTCTCCCTCGGGGTCGCCCTCGTACTCAGCGCCGTGCACAGCGCTGAGCTGCTCGCCCCCGCGTACACGGTCGGGATGGCCGTCTTCGGGTATCTCGCCGGCCGGCAGTCGGAACGGGCCCGTCCCGCCCTGTACACCTTCGCCGGGGCGGCGGGCGCGGGGCTGGCGGTGACGCTCGTCCTGGACGAGGACCTGATGGTGTGGTTCGCCCAGACCGGCTCGCTGCTGTTCATCGTCGTCGTGCCCTGGCTGGTGGGAAGGTACGTCCGGCAGTACGCGGAACTCGTCCGGGCGGGCTGGCAGCTGGCGGACCGGATGGAGCGCGAGCAGCGTGCCGTCGCGGACCGGGAGCGGCTGCGGGAGCGGTCCCGTATCGCCGGGGACATGCATGACTCGCTCGGCCATGATCTGTCGCTGATCGCCGTCCGGGCGGCGGCCCTGGAGGTGGACCGGAGCCTCGATGAGCGGCAGCGGACGGCCGCGCGCGAGCTGCGTCGGTCCGCCGCGGACGCGACGGCCCGGCTGCGGGACATCGTCGGGGTGCTGCGGACCGATGACGAGGGTTCGCCGACGGCTCCCCGCGACGAGTCCGTGCGGGCGCTGGTGGAGCGGACCCGCGAGTCCGGGATCACGGTGGAGCTGCACGAAGAGGGCGTGGCCGGAGACGCGCTGCCCGAGATGATCGACCGGGCGGTCCACCGGATCGTCCAGGAGTCCCTCACCAACGCGGCCAAGCACGCCGCGGGCGCGGAGGTCACCGTGCGGGTGACGGGCACGCCGGACTCGGTCACCGTCTCGGTCGGCAACAGCGCGCCGGCCGGGCCGGGCGCGGGGCTCGCGTCCGGCGGCACGGGGCTGGTGGGCCTCGATGAGCGGGTTCGGCTCGTGGGCGGCACCCTCACCCACGGTCCCCGGCCCGACGGTGGTTTCACGGTCACCGCCCGGCTGCCGAGGACCGCCGCCCCACTGCCCCCGGTCCCCGGCCGCGCCCCGTCCACCTCCGAGCGCGAGCTGGTCCGCGCGAGGAAGCGGGTACGGCGCGGGCTGGTGCAGGCGATCGTCGTGCCGATCGTGGTGGTCGGTGTGCTGGGGGTGATGATGTTCGGATTCGATCAGTACACGCGGAGCCGCACGGTCCTCGACCGTGACGGCTACGACAGGATCGCGGTCGGCGAGACCCGTGCCGCGCTGGCGGCCTTCCTGCCGGAACACTCGCTCAGGAACCGGCCCGCGGGCGTCGACCCTGAACCGCCCGGCGCGGGTGAGTGCGTGTACTACCGCGTCCGGGAATTCAGCGACACTCCCGCCTACCGGCTCTGCTTCAAGGACGGTCGGCTGACCTCCAAGGCGATCGTGGTCGACGTCGCCAACGAGGAGACGCGCCACAGCTGATGCCGGGACCGACGGCTCGAACTCGATCGGGAACGCCGTCCGGTACGGGGCCTGCCGTCCGCCGGCCCGCAGGCTCCTCCGGCCCGCCGCAGGGACGGGGCTGCCGCGGGGGCCGAGGGGGT